>NZ_NHBI01000009.1:0-84218 GCF_002167505.1 Sulfitobacter sp. TMED3
ATGAAACAGCACCCGCCACTCGGTCCGCAGCATGCCGTAGCGATCTTTATAGGTGCGCTGAAACGCCAGACTGCTCGCTTCCGCTGCCTGGTTTAGAAGGTAAGGCAGGAAATGGGTCAGCTCGAAATTCTGGTCTGGCATCAGGGCAATCGCTTGTTAGTTACACAAAGGACTATTACCAACGAAGCAGATTTTGCAAGGTAGCTTTCAGGCACCCGCAGCGACACGCAAGGAACACCGATGACATTGCTTACCTCTTGGGTTGAAAGCGCGAACAGCGCCGACACCGACTTCCCGCTCAACAACCTGCCTTACGGTGTGTTTTCCACCGACACGCTCGAACCGCGCTGCGGCGTGGCGATCGGGGATATGGTGCTCGACATGGCCGCGGTAGAGGCCGAAGATCTGATCCTGCTCCACTTCGATCCTGTCTTCGATGTGCCCTATTGGAATGACGTCATGGATCTGGGCCCCGACGCATGGGCCACNCTGCGNGNNCGCCTGACCGACCTGCTGGCAACCGGCAGCCCCGACCAGGCCAAGGTCGCCCCGCATCTTGTCCCCATGGCTGACATCCGCCTGCACATGCCGATTGTCGTCTCGGAATACACCGATTTCTACGCGGGCCGGCACCATGCGACCAACGTCGGCACCATGTTTCGGGGCGCGGAAAACGCGCTGCCCCCGAACTGGCTGCACATGCCTATCGGCTATAACGGCCGCGCCTCGACCGTTGTCGTCTCCGGCACCGACATCCGTCGGCCCAACGGGCAGATCAAAGCGGCGGACGCCGAGACCCCGCATTTCGGCCCCAGCCAGCGCCTTGATATCGAGCTCGAGATGGGGGCAATCGTCGGCACCTCCACCGATATGGGCGACACCCCCAGCGTGGCCGAAGCGGACGAGATGATCTTTGGCTATGTGCTGCTGAATGATTGGTCCGCGCGCGACATTCAGGCGTGGGAGTATCAACCGCTCGGGCCGTTTCAGGCCAAGGCCTTCGCCACCAGCATCTCTCCGTGGATCGTGACGAAAGCGGCGCTTGAACCGTTCCGCGCCTCCACGCCCGAGCGCGAGGTCGATCTGCTGCCCTATCTGGCAGAGCCGAAACCGATGCTCTACGACATTGACCTGTCTGTGATCATCCAGCCCGATGGCGGCGCACAACAGGTCATCGCGCGTACCAATTACAACACGATGTATTATTCCGCCCCGCAACAGCTGGCGCATCACGCGGCGTCAGGTTGCGCGATGAACGCGGGCGATCTGCTCGGTTCCGGCACCATCTCCGGCCCCGACAAAGATGCTCGCGGCAGCCTGCTCGAACTCAGCTGGGGCGGCGCGGAACCGATCGCGCTGAACGATGGCACCACCCGCAGCTTTGTGCAGGACGGGGATACGATGATCCTGACCGGCCACGCCGCAGGCGACGGGTATCGCATCGGCTTCGGGGCTTGCGCCGGTACGATCCTCCCCGCGAAACCCACGCCATAACCGCGCTTCATTTTGCCAAATAAACTCCCGCCGGAGGCGCCCGATAGCGCGCCACGGGTCGCGCGTCTGATCCTGAACCGGATCGGGCGCGCAGTGCGTTTTGCGCAAACTCCGGTGACCGCCGCTGCTGTGGGTTGACGCACCGCCGCGCTATGCTTGAAACTCTGTGATACATGCTAGTTACATTCCTAGCCAATAAACGCAGCAAAGCTGCATCACCGCAAAGCATCCAGCGCCTGTGCTTGTGCTTCGTATCCGCCGCCCGAACCACAGGGGCAGCACCCGACCAGAGAGGAAGATCATGACGTTCTTAACCCGTACCGGCACCCCCTTACCCGCCGCCATTCACGCCTCTGCCGAAGCTGCCAAACGCGATCCGGTCAGCCGACGCGAATTTCTGGCTCTCGCCAGCGCCTTTGGGGCCACGGCGACAACCGCCTATGCGATGATCGGCATGGCAGCGCCCGCACATGCGGCCGCGCATAAATCCGGCGGCACCGTACGGATGCAGATGGAGGTCCGCGCGTTGAAAGACCCGCGCACCTACGACTGGTCGCAGATCGCCAACATCACCCGTGGCTGGCTTGAATATCTCGCGATCTGGGAGAATGACGGCACCTTCACCCCCGCATTGCTCGAAAGCTGGGAGATCAACGAAGACGCCACCGAATATGTGCTGAACGTGCGCAAAGGTGTCACGTGGAACGATGGCACGCCCTTCACCGCCAACGATGTGGCGCGCAACATCACGGGCTGGTGCGATAAATCGGTCGAGGGCAACTCGATGGCCGGGCGTTTTGCCACGCTGATCGACGAGGACTCCGGTCAGGCGATCGAAGGCGCGATCACCGTGGTGGATGACCATACGGTCAAGCTGTCGCTGCCCCGCCCCGACATCACCCTGATCCCCGGCATGGCCGATTACCCCGCCGCCATCGTCCCCGAAGGGTTTGATCCGGAAACCATGCTCGACAACCCTGTCGGCACCGGCGCCTACCTGCCTGAATCCGTCGAAGTCGGGATCAAGGCCGTGTTGGTCAAGAACCCCGANCACACGTGGTGGGGCACCGAGGTCTACGGCGGGCCCTATATCGACCGGCTGGAATACATCGACTANGGCACTGACCCTTCGGCCTTTGTCGCCGCCGCCGAAGCAGAAGAGATCGACGCCACCTATTCCATCGAGGGTGAATTCATCGACGTGTTCAGCACGCTGGACGGCTGGAACCAGAACGAAATCGCCACGGGTGCGACTATTGTGATCCGCCCCAACCAACTGGCCGAGGTGGATGGCAAGACACCCTANGCCGATGCGCGTGTCCGCCGNGCGCTGGCCATGGCNGTCGANAACGCCGTGCTGCTTGAACTGGGNTATGCCGGTCGCGGGCTGGTNGCCGAAAACCACCANGTNGGCCCGATGCACCCCGAATATGCCGAGCTNCCCCCGCGCGANGCGGACCCNGAAGGNGCNCGCGCCCTNATGGAAGAGGCCGGCATGGCCGACTACGAGCACGAGCTGTTTTCNATCGACGACGCATGGCGCAANGACACCACAGATGCGGTCGCCGCACAGTTGCGCGACGCTGGCATCAAGGTGAAACGCACGATCCTGCCGGGGTCGACCTTCTGGAACGACTGGACGAAATACCCCTTCTCCTCGACCAACTGGAACGCGCGTCCGCTGGGTGTGCAGATCTGGGCGTTGGCCTATCGCTCGGGCGAGGCGTGGAACGAATTTGGCTGGTCCAACCCCGAATTCGACGCCCTCCTGACCGAGGCCCTGTCGGTCGCCGATGTCGAAAAACGTCGCGCTCTGATGGCCAAGGGCGAAGCGCTGATCCAGAACGAAGGCGTCACGATCCAGCCTTACTGGCGCTCGCTTTATAATCACACCCGCGAAGGGCTGGTCGGGGCCGGACACCACATCGGCTTTGAATANCACCCTGCGCGGATGGCCTGGACGTCGTAANCACCNGTTTGCCATTCCCNAAANNAAAGGGCCGCGTCNGACGCGGCCCTTTTTTCATGTCACAGCGCTGTGCCCTGTCAGGGCAGCAGGAACAGCGTGATCGCGGGGAACATCACCAGAATGATCACCCGCACGATGTCGGAGCCGACAAAATACATCACGGCCTTATAGGTCTCTGTCATCGGGGTTTCACGGTCCATCGAGTTGATGATGAACAGGTTCATCCCCACCGGNGGCGTGATCAGACCCACCTCGACCACGATCAGCACAAGGATNCCGAACCAGATCGCCAGATGCTCTGTGCTCATCCCGAAATCCATCGCCGAGATGACGGGGAAAAAGATCGGCACGGTCAGCAGGATCATCGACAGGCTGTCCATCAGNCAGCCGAAAATGAGGTAGAAGACAAGGATNACGACCAGCACGAACCACGGGCTATAGCCCTGCCCCACGACCCAGTCAGCCATGAATTGCGGCACGCCNGACAGGGCCAGAAAGCCGTTATAGAACCCNGCCCCCAGCACGATGAAAAAGATCATCCCCGTGGTNTTGGCCGTGCCCATCAGGCTTTCGCGCAAGACGGCCCAGTTCAGAGTGCCCGCCAGCAACGCCGCCAGACCAGTGCCCGCAGCGCCCACAGCCGCGCCTTCGGTCGGGGTGAACCACCCCAGATAGATGCCGCCCACGACGACGAAAAAGATCACCAGCACCGGCCATGTATTCGCCAGCGCCTTGAAGCGGTCCCCCATGGGCACCGCAGGGCGCACGCCCGCNGATTTGGGGTTCAGACGCACATAGATCGAGATCGTGATAACATAGCCGATGGCCGCCAGCACACCGGGCAGGAAGGCCGCCAGAAACAGNTTGGCGATATTCTGTTCGGTCAGGATCGCATAGATCACCAGAATGACCGACGGCGGGATCAGGATGCCCAATGTCCCCCCCGCGGCCAGTGTCGCGGTGGAAAACCCGCCGGAATAGCCATAGCGGCGCAGCTCGGGCAGCGCGACCTTCGACATGGTCGCCGCTGTCGCCAGCGAGCTGCCGCAGATCGCGCCAAAGCCCGCGCAGGCCCCCACGGCCGCCATCGCCACACCCCCGCGACGATGCCCCAGAAAGCTCTCTGCCGCTTTGAACAGGGCCTGGCTCATTCCCGATAGGGTCGCGAATTGGCCCATCAGCAGGAACATGGGAATGATGCTCAGCGAATAGCTGGAAAACGTCGTGTAGGTCTCGGACTTGAGCTTTGACAGCAGCGGCGTGGGGTTGCCCCCCATCGCCAGATACCAGCCNCCAAACCCGCANAGCAGCATNGCNAGCCCGATNGGGGCNCGCANAAAGATCATCAGCAGCAGCACNGGAAAGGACCAGAAGCCCAGTTCTAGGTTGGTCATCTTAATGGGCCCCTTGTTCGCTGGGAAGAATATCGGTGCCGCGGATCGCCTCTATCACGCGGATCACGGCGCAATAGACAGACACAACNCTGGCAATCACGCCGGACGCAAAGCTGGCGGCATAGGCCCACCACACCGGAAATTGCAGGAACAATGTCGTCTCGCCATTGCCAAGATAGCGTTGCATCCCTTCGTAGAGACGCCAGATGATCAGCACGATCACCGCGGCCAGAACGACCTCCCAAAAGGCCATGATCCAGCGGTTCACCCGCGCCGGCAGGAAAGAGGTAAACACATCCACCGTGGCATGGGCGCCGTAATACTGGCAGATCGGCAGGAACGAGAAGATGGCGAAAGCGACCCCCGCCTCCAGCAATTCATAATTGCCGTTGATCTCGCCGATGCCCATGTCAATCAGCCCCTGCGACAGGCCGGTCAGCTTCTCCTGAAAGAAGGGGCTATGCAGCATCTTGTTGACCGTGCGCCCGATGATAGAGGCCGTGGTCATCAGCACCAGTGCCATCANCACCAGCCCTCCGATCACGGCGGTAAAGCGGGCAAGAAAATATATCAGCCGACGCATGGTTCTCTCAATCTTGTCTAGGTATTTTGGGGTGTATCAAGCAATCAGGCCCGCGGCGCAGGGATGCACCGCGGGCCNGCTATCGTCNTCAGGNATTANTTGCCGTAGGCATCCATCAATTCNCGCGCTTCGTCGATCAGCGCCTGACCNTCGATGCCCTTGCTGTCCATATCGGCAATCCAGCTGTCATAGATCGGCTGCGACGCNTCGCGCCAGACTTGGGTCTCTTCTTCGTTCAGCTCGACNATGTTGTTGCCCAGATCAACCGCGACCTGACGCGCNGGGCCATCGGCATCCGCCTGNGTGCCCCCCGCAAAGACCGANAATTCNANACCGGAGTTTTCATCCAGNACCTTNTTCAGCTCNTCCGACAGCCCGTCATAGCGGTCCTTGTTCATCGCCAGCACNAANGTCAGCGTATAAAGTGCNGCACCGTCAAATTCGGTGTGGTTCTTCACCAGTTCCGGCACTTTCAACGATGGCGTCACTTCCCACGGGATCGTGGTGCCGTCGATCACGCCCTTGGACAGACCTTCGGGAATCGCCGGAACCGGCATGCCCACTGGCGTCGCGCCGGTAATCTCGAGCAGCTGGTTCACCAGACGCGACCCGCCGCGAATCTTCAGACCCTGCATATCGTCGGGCGACCGCACTTCGGTGTTGGTGTGCAGCATGCCGGGGCCGTGAACCCATGTGCCCAGAATATGTACGTCCTTGAACTCGGTGTNTTTCATGTGCTTTTCGAACATCTGCCAATAGGCAGAGCTCGCCGCGCGGGCGTCGGTGACCATAAAGGGCAGCTCGAACACTTCGGTCGTGGGATAGCGNCCGGGGGTATAGCCCACCACGGTCCAGACGATATCGGCCACACCGTCAATCGCCTGGTCCATCAGCTCCGGTGGCTTCCCGCCAAGCTGCATGGAGGGGTAGCGTTCAATCTTGATCTTGTTGTCGCTGGCGGCTTCGACCTTATCGGCCCAGACATCCAGAATAAGNTTGGGCACATTGGCCTGTGGCGGCAGGAACTGGTGCATGCGCAGGGTGACCTCTTGCGCCATCGCGCCGGTCGCGCTCATGCCAACGGCAAGGGCCGCACCCGCGATCCCCATCAGGGTTCTTCTCATCATCATTCTAATCTCCCGTGTTCAGTCAAAACGGACCGCTCTGTTGCCGAGCAGTTCCGAGCCTTTAGCTGAGTGACACTCTGACACCAGCGACAGGGGATTATCAATCACCTCCGGTACAAGCNGATGAAAAANACGNAGCTCGGGAACACGACACACGACAGGCCATGCTGAACAACAGCTATCCTACAAAAGTCANATCTNTGCGGGGGGGGAGATGGTGGCGTTACCTGGATTTGAACCAGGGACCTAACGATTATGAGTCGTTCGCTCTAACCAACTGAGCTATAACGCCATCGGCGCTCCGAGTATGACAGGCTTCGGCCCCCGTCAAGAGCCAAAGCCAATCTTATTNGATTATTCGCCCTCGCGCACCGTATCAATCATGCGCTGCACNTTGTCAGGGTCGGCATCCGGNGTGATCCCGTGGCCTAGGTTAAAGATATGCGGGCCCTTGGANAAGGCTTTGACGATCTGNCGCGTCTCATCCNCCAGCGCCTGCCCGCCGGTNACCATATGGGTCGATGCAAGGTTGCCCTGCACGCAACCGTCCACCTGCACATGTTTGGCCGCCCAATCCGCCGAGACGGAATTATCCAGCGCCACACAATCCACCCCCGTCGCCTTGGCGAANCCGATGTATTTATCGCCGGCCTCGCGCGGNAAACCGATGATCGGAATACCGGGGTGGCGCTTCTTCAGCTCTTGCGTGATCTCGCGNGCAGGGGNCAGCGCGTATTTCTCGAAAGCATCGCCCGGCAGCGACCCCGCCCAGCTGTCAAAGATCTTCATCACCTCGGCGCCTGCGTCAATTTGCGCAGACATATATTCGATGGTTGCCTTGGTAATCAGGTCCAACAGCTTCTCGAACAGGGCGTTATCCTGGGTGCGCAGCNGATGCGCAGGCCCCTGATCCTTGGTCCCCTGCCCCGCGATCATATAGGTCGCGACAGTCCAGGGCGCACCGGCAAAGCCGATCAACGTCGTCTCGCGCGGCAGTTCACCGGCAAGGTTGCGCACCGTCTGATAGATCGGGTTCAACGTCTCGTGGATATCGCCCACGGGCCGCAGCTGGTCAAAATCCGCCTGTGTGGTGACCGTGGACAGGCGCGGCCCTTCGCCGGTGACAAACCACAGATCAGCGCCAAGTGCCTGAGGTACAAGCAAAATATCCGCAAAGAGGATCGCCGCATCAAACCCGTAACGACGGATCGGCTGCAAGGTGACCTCGGTCGCCAGCTCGGGGTTGTAGCACAAAGACAGGAAATCCCCCGCCTGCGCCCGCGTCGCCTTATACTCGGGCAGATAGCGNCCGGCCTGCCGCATCATCCAGATCGGCGGCACCGGCAGCGTCTCTCCGGCCAATGAACGCAGAATGGTTTTGCTTTGCGTGTCGGTCTGCGGCATCGGGNATTCCTACTCTTCAATGGTTTTGTCTTAGGTCAAGATGTAGCGCCGCGATGTCAAGGCAATGGCACCGCTTGTCAGATCAAATCCACACCCCTAAAGAAGAGCCATGACTGTGAACCTGCCCACCCCCGAAAACCCCATGCGCATCGGCACCCGCGGCTCGCCACTGGCGATGGCCCAGGCCTATGAAACCCGNGCCCGTCTGGCCGCNGCGTTTGAAATNCCNCAGGCNGCGTTTGAAATCGTCGTGATCAAAGTCACCGGCGATGTCATTCAGGANCGCCCGCTCAAGGACATCGGCGGCAAGGGNCTGTTCACCCGNGAAATCGAAGAAGACCTGCTGGCGGGCAAAATCGACATCGCCGTGCATTCGATGAAAGACATGCCCACGATCCAGCCGGGGGGCCTGCTGCTTGATACCTANCTGCCGCGCGAAGACCCCCGCGACGCCTTTGTCGCGCCCACCCTCTCGGCGCTGGACCAACTGGCCGAANGCGCGGTNGTCGGCACCTCCAGCCTGCGCCGCCGTGCGCAGNTGCTNCACCAGCGTCCCGACCTGCNGGTCGTCGAATTCCGCGGCAATGTGCAGACGCGGCTGAAAAAGCTCGCCGATGGTGTGGCCGAATGTACCTTCCTCGCCGTGGCCGGTCTGAACCGTTTGGGCATGCAACACGTCCCCGCCACGCCGATCGACGATACGCTGATGCTGCCCGCGGTGGCGCAAGGGGCCATTGGCATCGAACGCCGCGCCGGTGACCTTGATACCGAAGCCATGCTCGCCGCGATCCACGACACCCCCACGGGCCAACGTCTGGCCGCCGAGCGCGCNTTTCTGCTCACGCTTGACGGATCCTGCGAGACACCGATCGCCGGGCTGGCCACGCTGGACGGCGACACGCTCCACCTGCGCGGCCAGGTCCTGCGCCCCGACGGGTCNGAGGCGATTGCCGGCGACCGCAGCGGCCCTATTGCGCANGGCGGNCAGATGGGCGTCGATCTGGCGCAGGACCTGCTGGCCCAGGCAGGCCCCGGCTTCTTCGACTGGCACGTCAAAGAATAACATCCAAAATAAATTCGCGCTCTGTTTGAAACTAAGCGCAGCATGGCCCCGTTGCTTCGGCATGATCACCAAATGATCACGATATAAACCGAGGAGACCACCATGACTTTCGCTAAAAAGATGATGACCGCAACCGCAGCTCTGGCCCTGACTGCCGGTGCGGCTTTCGCCGACGAGATGAAGAACCCCATGGTCGGTGGTGCTGAAATGTTCGCCGACAAGAACATCGTTGAAAACGCCGTGAACTCTGCCGACCACACCACATTGGTTGCTGCTGTGAAAGCTGCCGGTCTGGTTGATACCCTCGCAGGCGAAGGCCCCTTCACCGTGTTCGCCCCCACCAACGCCGGTTTCGACCGTCTTGAGCCAGGCACCGTCGAAATGCTGGTCAAGCCAGAGAACAAAGAACGTCTGACCGAAATCCTCACCTGCCACGTGGTGGGCAAGGCCGTGATGGCTGACGCGCTGCAGGGCATGATCAAGGACGACGGCGGCGAGCACCCCGTGCCGACACTGGGCGGCTGCACGCTGCAAGCCTCCTACGCCGATGATGGCCGCGTGATCCTGACGGACGAGAACGGCAATACGGCCTTCATCGAAATCGCGGATGTCAAACAGTCCAACGGTGTGATCCACGTTATCGACGGCGTGATGCTGCCAAAGCAATAAGCTGATACCGGTTTAGACGAAAAGGCCCCCGACCTGCACGGTCGGGGGCCTTCTTCATTCCAAATGGCAGCTATCCCGGGGGAGCCCGCAGGGCGGGGGCTGGCCCCCTAGATCCACTTCGCTAAAGGCGGCAGGCTCATGAGAACCGCATTGGCGTCATGGCCCGTNTCCAGCCCGAATTTCGTACCGCGGTCATAGACAAGGTTATATTCGGCATAGAGCCCGCGATGCACCAGCTGCGCCTCTTTATCCGCCTCTGACCAGTCTTGCGTGATCCGCTTTTGCACCAGCGGCAGATAGGCGGGCAGGAAGGCGCGGCCGATATCCTGTGTCAGGGCAAAATCCGCCTCCCAATCGCCTGTCGCGTGATCATCCATAAAAATACCGCCGACCCCGCGCGCGCGGTGACGGTGCGGGATATAGAAATACTCATCCGCCCAGGCCTTCAGCCGCGGGTAGAGATCGCTGCCATGAGGGTCCAGATGCGCCTTTTGCACGGCGTGGAAATGCGCGGTGTCTTCGTCATATTCGATGCAGGGGTTCAGATCGGACCCGCCNCCGAACCAGCTGGCATGNGGNGTCCAGAACATGCGGGTGTTCATATGGACCGCCGGGGCATGNGGGTTCTGCATATGCGCGACCAGACTGATGCCCGACGCCCAGAACCGCGGGTCTTCGGCCATNCCGGGGATGCCCTTNCGCGCCGCCATCGCGACCTGCGCGCGCTCTCCCANGGTGCCGAACACCGTAGAGACGTTGACGCCGACCTTTTCGAACACACGCCCGCCGCGCATCACACTCATCAGACCACCGCCCGCGTCACTGCCGTCGTCGCTGCTGCGTTTGGTCGGGGTCACCTCGAACGTGCCGGGCGCGGCATCAGACAGCGGGCCCTCGGCGTGGTCACGCTCCAGCGTCTCGAATGCCTCCACGATCTGGTCGCGCAGGCTGCGGAACCACTCAGCGGCGCGGGTCTTCTCCGCCTCGAAATCAACGGTCATGCGCAAAGCCTTTCGTTACTGCGTANTNTAGTGTGCCGGCGCGTCCACNGCGTCCAGCAAGGACCGCCCCCCGTCCACAACGATCACTTCGCCGGTCAGGAANCTNGAGCTGTCGGCGGCAAGATACTGGATCGTGTCGGCCAGCTCTGACGGCGANGCGATGCGCCCCAGNGGCGTGTGGTTGCGGATGTCGTCGCGCCACTCGCGGTTCTCGGCGCAGGACGCTTTCAGCGACCCGCTCATCACCGANCCGAAAGCCACNGCGTTCACCCGGATGCGATGCGGGGCCAGCGTCAGCGCCATCGACCGCGTCATCTGCTCAAGCGCGGCCGCCGCCATGGAATAGGCCATCAACTCGGGCCGNGTGTGCCGCGAGGTGGTCGAGCTGAGGTTGACGATGCTGCCCACGCTGCCGTCTTCCTTGCCCTCGGATTGTTTGATCATGCGTTTGGCGACCTGCTGCGTCAGCTGCATCGCGGTCATCACGTTTTCCTGCCACAGGGTTTCAACGCTGGTGTCATCATTGTCCAGCGCATCCGTCGGCAGGAACTGCCGCGAGGCATTGACCAACACGTCNACCTCGTCAAAGGCGTCAATGGTGGCAGAGACGAGGTTCGCAATCGTCAGCCGTTGCCGCAGATCGCCNGCGAAAAAGCGGATGTTGCCGTCGTCCTTGGCATCGCCCAGCTGTTCGACCAGCGCTTTCTCGTCGATGTCGGCACACATCACNTTTGCGCCCTTGTCGGCGAATTGCCGGGCAATCGCCAAACCGATGCCGTTCGCGGCCCCGGTGACGATGACGCTTTTGCCAGAGATTGAGAATGACATAAATCGTTCCTTAATCAGGCGCGGCCCGCCTATCGGCGTTTGCGCAAAGGCCGTGCCGCGTGAAACAGTTTGAACCGCGCATCGCCGCCGATTTCCTCGACATNGGCGAAACGGGTTTTCAGCTCTGCCTCATAGGGCAGATGACGGTTCGCGACCATCCACAGCTTGCCTTGCGGCGACAGGATGCGTGCTGCCGTGGCAACAAACGCCTGCCCGATCTGCGGTTCAGCCGCGCGACCGATGTGGAAGGGCGGGTTCATGATCACGCTGTCCATGCGGTGGGGCGGCTCCCAGCTTGTGGCATCCTCCCATGCAAAGGACGCGCGATCATCGGTGACATTGCGGCGCGCACATTCCAGCGCCATATGNCCCGCTTCAACAAGNTAAAGGTTCTTGATGTCAGGCCGTGTCAGCGCGTGGGCCGACAAAAANCCCCAACCGGCCCCCAGATCGGCAACCTCGGACCCGAGCTTCTCGGGCAAGGCGTCCANCAGCAGCGCCGAGGCCAGATCGACACCATCGGCGGAAAAGACCCCCGGCGCAGTCCAGAACCCGCCTTCGGTCAGCTCCGGCCCCTGACGCCAGTCGGAAAAGAACTCCGCCGCCGGTTCCGAGATCCAGAACATCTTGCCGTGGGCCTTCGAGATCGGGCCCTGCACGGTCACACGGTCGCGCATCTCGCGCAGGACACTATCGGCACCGTCGGTCTTTTGCCCGTCGATCACAACGATCCCGTCGCATACCTCGCAGGCGGCGGCGATCACGGCGCGGGCTTCGGCCTTGGCGCGTGGCAGGCAGACGATACAGGCCGCATAGCGGTCCTTGATGGTGCGCACGACATCATANCCGCGCNCGGCCCATGCGTCATAATCCGGTTTGAAATCATGGATAATCTGCACGCGGTCCTTGTCCAGACCTGGCAAATCACTGTCACGGGGGGGCTGAAAGACGGCAATCGTCCCTTCAGCTGGCAACTCAAGACCACCGCCGTCAAGCGCCAGTTGCAGACGTGCATCAATCACGTGTTATTCTTCTTTTTCCATGGTGCATTGCAGCGGGTGCTGGTGACGCCGGGCGAAATCCATCACCTGCGCGACTTTGGTTTCCGCGATCTCGTGGCTGAACACGCCCACGACCGCCAGCCCTTTTTTATGCACGGTCAACATGATCTCGAAGGCTTGGGCATGGTTCAGCCCGAAGAAGCGTTCAAGCACGATCACCACAAATTCCATCGGGGTGAAATCGTCGTTCAACAGCATCACCTTGTACAAAGGCGGCCGCTTGGTCTTTGGTTTGGTCTTGGTCAACAGATCGGTTTCGTCGTCGTCCCGGTCTTTGCCCGCCATCATAAGATCATCAAGGCGCATTGCTGCTCCTGCCTGAGAAGTCGTTTCAAGTGAGTCGTGTAGGCGTCTATATAACCCTAAAGCAGAATTAGAAAAGAGGGCGCGCCAAAGATGGGCAATCCGCTAACGACCATCGGTTTTGATGCCGATGACACTTTATGGCACAACGAACGCTTCTTTGCTTTGACACAGGTCAAATTCGCGGAACTTCTTGCCGATTACACCGACCGCGACAGCCTGATGGACCGGCTGCTGGAGGCAGAGCGGCGCAACATCCCCCACTACGGCTTTGGCATCAAAGGGTTCACCCTCTCGATGATCGAAACCGCGATAGAGNTCACCGANGGCCGCGTNCCGGCCGATGTCATCTCCGAACTGCTGGCGGCGGGGCGGNATATGCTGGCCCATCCGGTCGAACTGCTGCCNGATGTGCGCGAAACCCTCGAAACCCTGCAAGACGACTATCGGCTGGTGCTGGTGACCAAGGGCGATCTGCTGGATCAGGAACGCAAGCTCGCTGAATCCGGGNTGCGTGATATGTTCACCGCGATTGAAATCGTNTCGGACAAGACNCCGCAAACCTACCAGCGCATCTTTGATACCCACGGCGACGGCCCGGCCCGCGGCATGATGATCGGGAACTCCATGAAATCGGACGTGGTGCCGATGATCCACGCGGGCGGGCATGGCGTCTATATCCCCCACGGCGTCACCTGGGCCCTAGAGCACGCCCCCGCCCCGAGTGATTCGCCCCGCTTCCACCAGATCACGCGCCTGTCCGAAGTGGCAGAACTGCTGCCCTGATCGCCGCTGTATTCTCGCCTTACCTTCGCTGCGTTGTCGCCCAACTCTTGCCACATTCCCGCCACAATCGCCTCTATAGTGGCGGAGTTTTGGGCACACGCTAAATGTGCTGCGCGGAAATCGCCGCTTTTCCGGGCTGCACCACATCGAACGCCTTTATCGAAAACACGTCCTATGGTAACCTTACCTTAATAATAATGGTCAGTTGAAAAATCGACGGCCGAGGCAGAGCAAAGGCAGTTATGATGAGAGTGCGGCGTGTGCAGCCAGCCCGGTATGGGCTATTTATTCTTGCGGCTATATGGATCTTGCTGATCCTGCCGCTCAGCGCAATGGCGGCCCCCTACGCTGCCTATGTGATCGACGCCCGAACCGGCGAAGTGTTGCACTCCCGAAACGCGGATACCCGTCTGCACCCGGCCTCCCTCACCAAAATGATGACACTTTATATCGCATTCGAGGCGATTAAACGTGGTGAGATCTCGCTCGACAGTAAGGTCAAGATCACCAGCCACGCGGCGTCCGAACCGCCCAGCAAATTGGGGCTGAAATCGGGCCAGACCATCGCCCTGCGCTACCTGATCCGCGCTGCGGCCGTCAAATCTGCCAATGACGCCGCCACCGCCATCGGGGAAGCCATCGAAGGGTCCGAAGCCAAGTTCGCCCGCCGCATGAACCGCACCGCCAAGGCGCTTGGCATGACCAACACCACCTTCAAGAACGCCCACGGCCTGACAGAATCCGGCCACATGTCGACCGCACATGACATGACCATCATGGGCCGCCACCTGCTGTATGATCACCCCGAATACTACAACCTGTTCTCGCGCATCACTGCCGATGCGGGCGTGCGCAAGGTCAGCCACACCAACCGTCGCTTCCTGTCGTCCTACAAAGGTGCCGACGGGATCAAGACCGGCTACACCCGCGCCGCCGGCTTCAACCTCACCGCCTCGGCGGAACGGGGCAATGAACGCATTATCGTGACCGTCTTCGGCGGCACGTCCACCAGCGCACGGAACGCCAAAGTGGCCGAGCTGATGGATCTGGGCTTCCGCCGCGCCCCCTCCAGCGCACCGCTGAAAAAACCCTCCAAGCCCGCTTACGCCGATGTCGAAGATACGCCCGTCGCGTCTGACGGGGCCGCGGGCAAGGTCATCCGCCTCGTGGGGGCCGTCACCACTTCCAAACGTCCCACATTGCGTCCGGGCCACCAGCCTCAGGTCGTGGTTGCCACCGCCGAGGTGCCCCAAGCGACNTCGCCGATCCTGAACTCGGACATCACCGCCGCGCTGAAAGAGGCGCAGAAAACCGCGCCGCCCGTCGTNGCAGAGGCCCCTGCCCCGACACCGGAACCCGCAGCAGAGGCGGAAACCCTGCTCGCCTCGGTCTCGGTCCGGCCCACGCTGCGCCCCTCGGCTGCCGCATCGCTGGTTGAAACCGCCGCGGTCAAACAGGTCACACCNAAAGCGCCCCCCGCCCCCGAAGTCATCACCCGCGTGTCGACATCTGGCGGGCGTCACTGGGGCGTGAATGTGGGCCGCTACCCCAGCCGCTATGCCGCCGAGAAAGTGTTGCTGAAAACCGCATTGTCCGAAATCTCGACCCTNGACGGCAGCCTGCGCAAAGTCGTGCGTCGCCCGCAAGGGTTCGACGCCAACTTCCTTGGCATGACCCGCGAGACAGCCGATCTNGCCTGTCGCCGTCTGGTCGCCCGCAATGTGAACTGCTTTATGATCGGGCCAAGCTCTTAAGCTTGGCCTGCTCAGGTCGTCGCCTGTANCAAGGTGCGCGTATAGTCTGACTGCGGATTGTCATACAGCGTATCGACATCGCCGTATTCGACCACATNCCCCCGCTTCATCACCATCACCTTATGCGACATCGCGCGCACGACCTTCAGGTCGTGGCTGATGAACAGGTAGGCCAGCCCGTATTTGCGCTGCAGATTGCGCAGCAGGTCCACGATCTGCACCTGCACGGTCATATCCAGCGCCGAGGTCGGCTCGTCCAGCACCAGCAGCTTGGGCCGCAGCACCATCGCCCGCGCAATCGCGATCCGCTGACGTTGCCCGCCGGAAAACTCGTGCGGATAGCGGTCCATCGTGGCAGGGTCCAAGCCCACCTCGATCATCACATCACGCACCAGTTCGCGCGGATTGCGGTCGGGGTCCACCTTATGCACGCTCAGCCCTTCGGCGATGATCTGCATACAGGTCATCCGCGGCGACAGGCTGCCGAACGGATCCTGAAACACGATCTGCATATCCTTGCGCAACCGCCGCAACTGCCGCGTGGACCAACTGCGCACNTCCTGCCCCATAAAGNTGATCCCCCCTTCAGAGGAGATCAAGCGCATGATCGCCAGNGCCAGCGTCGTCTTGCCCGACCCGGATTCACCCACGATACCAAGGGTTTCCCCCGCGCGNACCGACAGCGACGCGTCGTTTACCGCCTTCACGTGATCCACCGTCTTGCGCATGAACCCCTTCTGGATCGGGAACCAGACCTTCAGATGATCGGTGCTGGCGATCACCTCGGCATCGGGNGCAACCGGGTCCGGTCGGCCCGACGGCTCCGCCCCCAAAAGCTTGATCGTNTAGGGGTGCTGCGGGTTNTCAAAAATCTCGTGCGTGGGNCCGTGTTCGACAATCTCGCCCTGTTTCATCACGCAGACGCGNTCGGCAATGCGGCGCACGATGCCCAGATCATGGGTGATGAACAGCAGGCCCATGCCNTCGCTGTCTTTCAGCTCTTTCAGCAGGTCCAGTATCTGCGCCTGAATGGTCACGTCCAAGGCCGTGGTCGGCTCATCCGCGATCAGCACATCGGGCTTGTTGGCCAACGCCATCGCGATCATCACCCGTTGCCGTTGCCCACCCGACAGCTGATGCGGGTANGCACCCAACCGGCTTTCCGCATCCACGATCCCGACCTTGTCCAGCAGTTCAAGGATACGCGCCCGCGCCTCGGCCCCTGCCACGCCCTGATGCAGCGCCAGCGATTCCGCCAGCTGCTTTTCGATCGTATGCAGCGGGTTCAGCGAGGTCATCGGCTCTTGAAAGATAAAGCTGATGTCATTGCCACGCACCTTGCGCAGCAGCTTGTCGCTCGCCCCGACCATCTGCTGCCCGTCATACAGCACCGACCCCGACACCTCGGCACTGTCGCCCAACAGCGACACGGTGCTCAGCGCCGATACCGATTTACCCGAGCCCGACTCCCCCACCAGCGCCACGGTCTCCCCGCGCTGCACGGCAAAGCTCACGCCCTTGACCGCATGGGTCAACGCGCCTTCCTGACGGAAGGAGACGCGCAGGTCATCCACTTGCAGCACCGCGGCGTTCTGGGTCGAAGGCGTCATGAGAACGTCTTTCTCGGGTCAAAGGCGTCGCGGATCCCTTCAAAGATAAAGATCAGCAGCGACAGCATGATGGCAAAGGTGAAGAACGCGGTGAACGCCAGCCAGGGCGCTTGCAGGTTCTGCTTGGCTTGCAACGTCAGCTCGCCCAGGGACGGGGCCGACGACGGCAGGCCGAAGCCCAGAAAATCAAGGATCGCGAGCGTACTGATCGTGCCGGTGATGATAAACGGCAGCATCGTCAGCATCGCGACCATCGCATTGGGCAGCATGTGGCGGAACATGATCGTCATATTCCCCACCCCAAGCGCGCGCGCCGCGCGCACATATTCAAGGTTCCGCGCGCGCAGGAATTCGGCCCGCACCACACCCACCAGCGATGTCCAACTGAACAGNACCAGCAAGAACACCAGNANCCANAAACTGCGNCCCAGAATGGCAAACATGATGATGATCACATAAAGCGACGGGGTCGAGGTCCAGATCTCGATCACGCGCTGGAAGATCAGATCCGTCCAGCCGCCAAAGAACCCCTGCACCGCCCCCGCGATGATCCCGATCAACGATGCGGCCCCCGTCACAATCAGGGTAAAGATAATCGACAGCCGGAAGCCATGAATGACCCGCGCCAGCACGTCGCGTTTGGTGCCATCGGTGCCCAGCAGGTTCTGCCCGTTCGGCGGCAGCGGGGCCGCGCCGGGCCGGTCCACGGCGGTGTCAAAGCTATAGGGGATGGGCGGCCAGATCGACCAGCCCGCCGCAATCGCCTCGCCCGCGACCTCGCCATCCTGCGCATCCTCGATGATCCCCTCGGGGTCGTCCAGACAGTCGATCAGCCCGCCCGAGGCGATCAGACATTGCACTTCGGGGTCGCGGTACACCGCTTCGGTCAGGAAATCGCCGCCGAAGGCCGTCTCGGGGTAGAACTTGAAGATCGGCATGTAATAGTCGCCGCGATAGTTCACGAGGATCGGTTTGTCGTTGGCCACGAATTCGGCAAACAGCGAGATGCCAAACAGGATCGCAAAGATCCAAAGGCTCCAATAGGCGCGACGGTTACGGGTAAAGTTACGCCAGCGGCGTTGGTTCAGCGGGGATAGCGCCATCGGGTTCAGCCCTCGCGTTTTTCAAAGTCGATGCGCGGGTCGACGACCACATACATCAGGTCAGACAGGATACCGACCAGCAGACCGATAAGGCCAAAGATGAAAAGCGTCCCGAAGACGATCGGATAATCCCGCGCAACCGCCGCCTCGAACCCCAGACGGCCCAGGCCATCAAGGCTAAAAATCGTCTCGATGATCAGCGAGCCGCCAAAGAACACACCGATGAACACCGCTGGAAAGCCCGCGATCACGATCAGCATCGCGTTGCGGAAGACGTGGCCGTACAACACCTTACGCTCCGACAGGCCCTTGGCCCGCGCCGTGACGACATATTGCTTCTTGATCTCGTCGAGAAAGCTGTTCTTGGTCAGCAAGGTCAGCGTCGCAAAGGCCGAGATGGTCGAGGCCAGCACCGGCAGCGTGATGTGCCAGAAGTAATCCGCGACCTTGCCCAATGGGCTCAGCTGGTCAAAGTTATCCGAGGTCAGCCCCCGCAGCGGGAATATCTGCCAGTAGGACCCGCCCGCGAACAGCACCAGCAGCAGGATCGCGAACAGAAAGCCCGGAATCGCATAGGCCGCGATAATCGCGCCCGATGTCCATGTATCAAAAGCCGTGCCATCCTTGACCGCCTTGCGGATGCCAAGGGGGATCGACACGAGATAGGCGATCAACGTGGACCACAGCCCCAGTGTGATCGACACGGGCAGCTTTTCCTTGATCAACTCGATCACGCTGATCGACCGGAAGTAGCTGTCGCCGAAATCGAACCGCATGTAATTCCACAGCATGTTCACGAACCGCTCTACCGGCGGTTTGTCAAAGCCGAATTCTTTCTCGAGCTCTGCGATGAATTCGGGCGGCAGGCCCCGTGCGCCAACGTAATTCTCGTTGCCGCCGGTATCTGCGGCATTCCCCGCATCCGATCCCCCGCCAGAGAACCCTTCGAACACGTCACCACCGCCCTGAATACGCGCGATCGCCTGCTCAACAGGGCCACCCGGCACAAACTGCACCAGTGCAAAGTTGATCAGCATGATCCCAAGCAACGTCGGTATGATCAGCAACAGCCGTCGAAGAATATATGCGCCCATGGCCGCCGTTTACCTCAGTGCGCCCGCAGCGCGCAAGGCGTCTGCTTTATCTGCATTGTACCACCAGAAATCGAGGTAACCCAAAGCGTAAGGCGGCTGCGTCTCAGGGTGTTCGTACTGGTCGTAATAGGCGGTCCAGAAACTGTCGTTATACCAGGTCGGGATCATGAAAAATTCATAGCGCAGTGCCCGATCCAGCGCCATCAGGCTGGCGTCCTCTTCCTCTTTCGTGTCGGCCGCCAGCGACGCGGTCACAATCGCATCCACCAGCGGGCTGGCAAGCCCTGCAGGGTTGAACAGCGAATAGGCCGCCGCCTCTGACCCATAGCGTTGTTCCAGCCCGGTGCCTGTGCCCAGAAACGCCCCATAGCTGTCATAGACCATGTCGTAATCGCGGTCCCGTTCGCGGGCCGTGTATTGGGAACTGTCGACTTTCTCGAGCACGGCATCAATGCCCATGTTCTGCAAATTCGACATAAAGTTTTCAATCACCGCCGACAGCGTCGCCGACCCCGAGGAGTTCAGCAAGAACCGCAACTGCAAGGGTTTGCCCTGCGCATTATAGCGTTTCCCGTCATCGCCCACGGCCCAACCGGCCTCGTCCAGCAGCTTCATTGCGCGGCGCAGGTTGCGACGGTCCGACAGGCGGCTCGCGTCCGANGTATGCGGCANCACCGCNTCTTNCGTCAGCAGTTCGGGCGGCACGACATCGCCNAGGCTTTCCAGCAGNGCCAGTTCCGCCCCTTGGGGNGNGCCCGTGGCCATCAGNGGNGTNTCCTGCGTAAANGACGCNCGCNGNTTNAACAGCCCNTATTGNAGNGATTCATTGGTCCATTCAAAGTTGAACCCCAGGGCCACGGCCTCGCGCACGCGCTTGTCCTGCAAGACCTCGCGGCCAAGGTTGAACACGATGCCCGAGGGCGTGGGAGGCGACCCGTCGGGGATNTCCTCTTTNACCACCTGCCCTGCGGTCACCTTGGGGAAGTCATAGGANGANGCCCATTGTTTCGANCTGCCCTCGGTGCGGAAGGTATATTCACCCGCCTTGAAGGCCTCGAACGCGGAATTCTCGTCGCCGAAGTATTCGACGCGGATTTTATCGAAATTGTTGCGGCCCACATTGAACGGCAAGTCCTTGCCCCAGTAATCGGGGTTGCGTTTATACACGATGCGACGGTTCACATCGATGCTGTCGATCATATAGGGGCCGGACCCGGGCGAAGTTTCCAGCCGCGATTCGTCNAGCCGCGCGCCGGTTTCCTCGTACCATTTTTTCGACCACGCCGGCACGCCGCCGACCTGTTCGATCAGGCTGCGCCGNGACACGCCGGGGCTGAAATAGAANTTGATGGTGTAATCGTCGATCACCTCGACCTTGGGGATCAGCTTGCGCACTGCATCGGCATAGGATTTCAGCCCCTGNTCCAGCAGCAGGTTGTGGCTAAAGGCGATGTCATGGGCCGTCACCGGNTCACCGGTCGAGAATTTNGCGTCNTTNCGCATGTGGAACACCACCCANTCCTTGCTCTCGGGGTATTCAAGGCTCTCGCACAGCAGGCAATAGGCTTCGCCGTAAACATCNGCGGGCACGATCTCTCCGCCGACGCCCTCGCCAAGCAGGCTTTCATACATCACCGTGCTCAACGCNCCGCCACGGCCCTTGCGCGAATAGGGGTTCATCGAATCAAACGTCCCGAGGGTAGAGATTGAAATCTCGCCGCCTTTGGGGGCGTCGGGGTTCACNTAGTCGAAATGGGTGTAATCGGCGGGGTATTTCAGATCGCCGTAAAAGGAATAGCCATGCGCGGTGATGATCTTGTCACTGCCCTGCGCGGCGTCATCCTGCCCCCANGCAGCACCGCCCAGCATCGCGGCCCCGAAAACAAGCAAGGCCGCNCCAGCGACGCGCAGCATGGGGGTTTGCGATTTTGTGTCAGCACGGGCATGGGTCCGGGGCATCGGGCGTATCCTTTATAACAACAGGCGATAGACAAGGGTCGTCGCGGCAGATCACTGCCGGATACACGCTAACGGCCCGACCGCCCAAGTTACAAGTTGCGAATATGTTACCTGACTGAAAACAGGGCACTTCACAGCAAAAGGCCGCCCACGAGGGGGCGGCCTTGCAATCGGAATATNGGGTGGATCAGTTGTCCAGGCTGTCGAGATAGGCGATCACATTCGCCCGGTCTTCGATCTTGGGCAGACCCGCGAAACCCATCGTGGTGCCTGGCGCGAAACCNGCAGGCTTGGTCAGGAAGGCGTTCAGGTTCTCGGGGGTCCATGTCTCTGCCNNTTTCTCAAGCGCGCCGGAGTAGGACGCATACCCGTCAGCGGAATCAACCGGACGCCCGACAACACCGTAGAGGTAGGGACCAACCGCATTCGCACCGTCTTCAGCCTTGTGACAGGCGGAACATTTGCGGAAAACCTTTTCACCCTTGGCCGGATCAGCGGCCGCCATGATCTCGGCGAAATCGACTTCTTCAGCGGGCTCACCGCCACCAGAGGCGTCTGCCACTTCAATGACATAGCCTTGTTCGCCATGCGCTTCGGCATGATAAAGCTCTTCGCCCGCGAATTTGCCAAGCAGAAGGACAAGCCAAGCGCCAAACAGGCCGGCAGCGATTTTGGTAACGGTCATTGTATCGAACATGCGTGAAGGTCCATCGTTGGTATTCGGGCATCGTATTGCAGGCGTATCTATTGCTTTCCCTTCNTCGGGGCAAGGTGTAGTTACCGCGACCAAACGCCATANTTGGCAACGGCTTGAAGAAGGATGCCCCTGATGACCAGTAAAACCGCGCCGCGCATCGCTTTTCAAGGTGCTTTGGGGGCCTATAGCCACGAAGCCTGCCTGCAAGCCCGCCCCGACATGATCCCCGTGCCCTGCATGACCTTCGAAGGGGTGATCCGCGCCGTGCGCGAAGGCCGCGCCGATCTGGCGATGCTGCCGGTCGAAAACTCGACNTACGGGCGGGTTGCGGACATCCACCGGCTGTTACCGCAAAGCGGGCTGCGCATCATNGCAGAGGCNTTCGTGCGCGTGCGCATCAGCCTGATGGCCCATGACGGCGTGAAGCTCGAAGACATCAAACACGTGCGCGCGCATATGGTGCTGATCCCGCAGGCGCGCAGCTGGCTGGACGCCCATGGCATCACNTCAGANGCAGCGGCAGACAGCGCAGGNGCTGCGGCGGATCTTGCNGNGTCGGAGGAACGCGATNTCGGCGTGCTGGCAAGCGAGGTCGCGGCGGATATTCACGGGCTCAAGGTGCTGGCCCGCGACATCGAGGATCTGGACCATAACACNACCCGCTTNTTGCTGATGTCGCCCGANCTGGACCAGACCCGCCGTGCGGAAAACATGCTGACCACCTTTGTCTTTCAGGTGCGCAACATCCCGGCGGCGCTTTACAAGGCCATGGGCGGTTTCGCGACCAATGGCGTCAACATGACCAAGCTGGAAAGCTACATGGCGGGCGGGTCGTTCACGGCGACACAGTTCTATGCCGATATCGAAGGCCACCCCGAAGACCCCGCCGTCGCCCGCGCGCTNGAGGAGNTGGCGCATTTNACCAACTTCATCGATATTCTGGGCGTNTACCCCGCGCATCCCGACCGTCACGGCCAGTAANNGCGGCAANCNCCNCAAACCCCCTAGCGGGGTTTGTGGTAGCGGTCTTCCATGTCCTTGGCATAGTCGCCGACACGTTTCTTGAACTTCTTGGTCAGCGAATTCTTGGCCAGNTTCAACGACTGCACCAGCAGNCGGGCCGACAGGTTTTGCGGCTTGAGCTCTAGCGCGACCATGATGCGGGTGCGGCTGCGTGACAGGGCGACGAGATCAAAGCTCATGTCGCCGGTCAGCCCCTGCGAACGGGTGTTCAGCTTCATTTCGGTCGGGCGGTCAAAACGGTCCATCTCGACCTGAAGCTCGCGCCGTTTGCCGCGCATGTCAAAGGCAGCTTCCCACTGCATCCCCGGCCCCGCTTCTNCNAGCCGGTCCACGCGCTGCACCTCTGCGCCGCGGCGCATGGCGGCGCGTTCGAACTGGTCAAATTCGCACAGCATGTCGAATACCGCATCAATCGGCGCGTCGATGTCTTCTTTGGTGGAAAATTTCATGTTCTGCCTTGTTCGTCGTCTTTCCCGAAGGTTGCCTTAATCCAGCGTATCCGCAAGCCAGTTTTCCAGTAGGAAATGCGCAATCGCCCCCTTTCGGGCCGGTTTGATCTTGGGGTGTTGCCCGGCAAAGACATCCATCATGTCCTCTTTNGACACCCAAAGGGCCTCTTCGATCTCTTTNGGGTCGATGGTGATCTCGTGGCTTGTCGCCTCTCCGGCGCAGCCGAACATGAGCGACGCGGGAAANGGCCAAGGCTGGCTNGCAAGATAGCTGACCTGACCGACCTGCACGCCCGCCTCTTCNAACACCTCGCGGCGCACGGCGGCTTCGAGCGTTTCNCCCGGTTCGACAAACCCCGCCAAAAGCGAGAACATCCCCTCGGGCCANCCCGGCGACCGCCCCATNAGGACAGAGTTGCCGTGGGTAATCAGCATGATCACAACCGGATCGGTGCGCGGAAAATGCGACGCGCGACACGCGGGGCAGTTGCGTTGCCAGCCTGCGTCATTCACCACGGTTTCAAAGCCGCAGCGNGCGCAGTAGCCGTGNTTTTCGTGCCACGCCAGAATGGCCTTGCCNGTCGCGGCNAGTTCGGCGTCACGCGGGCTGAGCCACGTCATCACGCGGCGCATTTCGACGAAAGCATAGTCNGGCGGCAACATCGGGTGGCGCTGTTCGCTTTGATCCACGAAAGACCCCAGNTGNCGCGGGTCGAAGTCATCGGGCATNCACGGCGACAGGTCATAGGCAAACCGCGCGGCCCCCTCTTCGCGCCCCAGCAAGATCGGNGCAGAGCCGGCATCCGCCAGAACGGGGTGATCCAGNGGCAAACGCACAACAGACGCGGGGCGNGCGGGGTCGATCAGNANCTTNCCCCGCCAGAACAGAATGGCGCGGGCGGCATCATCGGCGCGCAATGCGGCCACGGCCTCCTTGTCGGCGCGAACCTCTCCGGCGCGGTCAAGCGCTGACCCTCCGAAAGTGACCGTCTCGGCGTGCTTCATGCGTATCCTCCCGTTTGCGTGCACCATGCCTATTGGCCAAACCGCGCGATGCCAAGGCTGCATGGCGCCNTGCCCGATAAAAACGCNCGNGANAAAAACGCCTTTGGGCCCGTCTTGCATCCCATCCGGCCCTATACTATATGGGCGGTGAGAGGTTGGTGCGGGCAGGTGCCTCGCCAACCCGGTCAGATCCGGAAGGAAGCAGCCGTAACGAGACCCACTTGGGTCGTTATCAGCCTCTCACCCCAGCGTATTTTGCNCNGCAAAATACGCGTCGCCCCGCAGGGTCATCCAAAGGATGGCCNGAGAGGGGCAGCCCACCCCGCCATAATATAGATGCTTATCGTCCCTGCCCCGCAGCGCCTCCATGCGTTTGGTTATCGGCATTTCGGCACGGCCACAGACAACAGGTCAGGTTACCCATGGGTAACTTAACCTGTTGTTTATACTNATTATTTTTNCGTTATAGCACCGNNCGCNGTTACAGCTGCTCTGCCGCGAAAGTGTCGCATTGGCCGACCTGACCGCTGTCGAACCCGCGCTGGAACCAGCTNGANCGNTGCTCGGACGTGCCGTGGGTAAAGGTGTGNGGCTGGGGGACGCGACCNGCCTGACGTTGCAGGTGGTCATCGCCGATCTTGCGCGCGGCGTTCAATGCCTCGTCCAGATCGCCCCGCTCCATCAGACCTTTGACGTTCTTGGCCCAGATGCCCGAAAAACAATCGGCCATCAGCTCGAGCCGCACAGTCAGGGCGTTCGCCTCGGCCGTAGAGGATTGGCGGCGCAGCGCGTCGACCTTGGGCAGGATNCCCAGTTCGTTCTGGACGTGGTGGGCGACCTCGTGGGCNATCACATAGGCGGCGGCGAAATCCCCGCCTGCCCCCATGCGCTGCGCCAGAAGATCAAAGAATTGCGTGTCGATATANGCNTTTTCNTCCGCAGGGCAGTAGAACGGCCCCGTCGCGCCAGAGGCCCCGCCACAGGCACTTTGNGTGACNTTGGAAAAGACAACNAGCTTGGGCGGCACNTATTCACGACCCAACTGCTGNGGGAAAATCNCGCCCCAGACATCTTCGGTGGTGGCCAGCACCTGCGCGGTGAACTGCGTGGCCTGCGCGTCAGAGTCAGAGACCGGCGCGCCCTGCTGGGTTTGNGGCGCGCCGCCCCCGTTCAGCAAGGGCGATACGTCGATGCCGGTGAAATAGCCGATCGCCAGCACCGCCAAGACGCCGACGATCCCCAGACCGCCCGCACGCCCGGCACCGCCCCCGCGCCCGCCGCGGCGGACCTCAACGTTTTTGCTTCTTCTGATGCCGCGCAACCGCATAAATTTGTCCCCGCTATGTCAAATATTATTGTCAGCGTAACGCGNGACGCGCAGAATAGTTCAATGAATAAAAGCAATGAACTGGCCGAGAACCGCACCGACTGGGCCGAAGACCGCACGATTTTGGCGAACGAGCGCACCTTTGCAGGATGGATGCGCACGGGGATGGCGTCGCTTGCGGTGGCNATCGGGCTTAAGGCGGTNTTCGGTGATTTTGACCCGACNTGGGCNGCGAAANGCCGTGGCGACGATCTTTGTCGTCGCGGCGGTCTATATCTTCTGGGCGGCCCATGATGCGGCNACCAAGACGCTNGACCGGCTGAACGACCACCATGCCAATGCGCAACCCAATGCGCGGATNAAGACGCTGGCGGTGATTTTCAGCTTTGCCTCGGTTGCGGTTGGCGGCATCCTTTGGATGCTCTAGGTTCAGGGCTTCAATCGAATCTTGCAGGATCGTCATGACAGCACCCTCTGCCTATCGCGTATTGGCCCGCAAATACCGGCCTGAAACCTTTNCCGATCTGGTCGGGCAGGACGCGATGGTGCGCACGCTGAAAAACGCGTTCGAGGCGGATCGCATTGCGCAGGCGTTTATCATGACCGGCATCCGCGGGACCGGTAAAACGACGACNGCNCGGATCATCGCCAAGGGGATGAACTGCATCGGGCCGGACGGNANTGGCGGGCCGACGACGGAACCCTGCGGGGTCTGCGAACATTGCGTCGCCATCATGGAGGGCCGCCACGTCGACGTGATGGAGATGGACGCCGCATCGAACACCGGCGTCGGCAATATCCGCGAGATTATCGACAGCGTGCATTACCGCGCGGCCTCGGCCCGGTACAAAGTCTANATCATCGATGAGGTGCACATGCTGTCGACCGGCGCGTTCAACGCGTTGCTGAAGACGCTTGAGGAACCGCCAGAGCACGTCAAATTCATCTTCGCCACGACCGAGATCCGCAAGGTGCCCGTGACCGTGCTGTCGCGCTGCCAACGCTTTGATTTGCGCCGGATCGAACCCGAGGTGATGATCGCGCTGATGCGCAAGATCGCCACCGCCGAAGGGGCCGAGATTGCGGAGGATGCGCTGGCGCTGATCACCCGTGCCGCCGAAGGTTCAGCGCGCGATGCGACCTCCTTGCTGGATCAGGCGATCAGCCACGGGGCGGGCGAAACGACGGCTGTGCAGGTGCGTGCGATGCTGGGGCTGGCGGATCGCGGGCGGGTGCTGGACCTGTTCGATATGATCCTGCGCGGCGATGCGGCCGGCGCGCTGGACGAGCTGGGCAACCAGTATTCCGACGGGGCCGACCCGATGGCCGTGCTGCGCGATCTGGCCGAGATCACCCATTGGGTATCGGTGGTCAAGATCACCCCCGATGCCGCCGAAGATCCCACCGTCTCGCCCGAGGAACGCAGCCGTGGCGTCACCATGGCGGAAACCCTGCCGATGCGGGTGCTGACCCGTCTGTGGCAGATGTTGCTGAAAGCGCTGGACGAGGTGGCAAGCGCGCCCAATGCGATGATGGCCGCCGAGATGGCGGTGATCCGCCTGACCCATGTCGCCGATCTGCCCAGCCCTGAAGAGCTTGCCCGCAAGCTGGCCAATACCACGCCTCCTCCCGCCCCGCCGCAGGGTCCGGGGGGCGGTGCCGCCGTGCCCGCCGGGGGTGGATCGACCAGCGCTATGGGCAGCCAGCAGATGTCGGGCGGGCCTGCGGGCGGCGCAACGATGGCGGCACTTGCCCCGGCGGTGGCGCAGGCTTTGGCGCACTACCCGACGTTTGAACATGTGGTCGAGCTCATCCGCAGCAACCGCGACGTGAAACTGTTGGTGGAGGTCGAGACCTCGGTCCGGCTGGCGGCCTATCAACCGGGGCGGATCGAATTCACCCCCACCGACAGCGCCCCCCGCGATCTGGCGCAGCGTCTTGGTACGCGGCTGCAACTGTGGACCGGCAACCGTTGGGCCGTGACCATCGTGGGCGACAGCAGCGCCAAAACCATCGCAGAGGTCCGCGACGCCAAGGAAAACGCGCTGAAATCGCAGGCGGAAAACCACCCGCTGATGCAGGCCGTCATGGCGAGCTTTCCGGGGGCCAAGATCCTGTCGATCCGCACGCCCGAGGAAATCGCCGCCGCCGCCGTGTCCGAAGCGCTGCCCGAGGTCGAGGATGAATGGGATCCTTTCGAGGACGACTGACCCCGCCTGCCCCTGCTCTGCCCGCGACCTGTCCACGCCGGGGCACCCCTTGTCGGGGGGCGGCAAAGACCGCATATACATAAGCAAATAAAGCTACAGGAGACGACCACATGCTTAAAGGTTTGGGTGCCATGGGTGACATGGCCAAGATGATGAAGACGGCGCAGCAGATGCAGGGCAAAATGGCGCAGCTGCAAGAAGACATGCATAATATCATCGTCGAAGGGGAATCCGGTGCCGGCCTGGTCAAGGCGACCTGCACCGCCAAGGGCGAGCTGAAGTCGTTGGATATCGATCCGTCGATCTTCAACGGCGACGAGAAAGAAGTCGTCGAGGACCTGATCCTCGCCGCGATCAAGGACGCGCAGACCAAAGCCACCGACCGCGCCCAGTCCGAGATGAGCAAGCTGACCGAAGGCATGGGTCTGCCCGCGGATATGAAGCTGCCGTTCTGATCCTTCCAAATGGGGTTAAATCCTCGCCGAAGGCATTAAAACTCTTTCACACCAACGCCATGGGGGTCCACAGATGAGCAGCACACGCGACATTGATGCGCTCATCGACCTGATGGCGCGGCTGCCCGGATTGGGGCCACGCTCGGCCCGCCGGGCGGTGCTGCACCTGATCCGCAAGCGCGCGCTGTTGCTGACCCCTTTGGCCGATATGATGCAGACCGTGGCGGCGACGGCGCGCGAATGCATCAACTGCGGCAATGTGGGCACCGCCGATATCTGCGACATCTGCACGTCGGAAAAACGCGCCAATGGCGAGATTTGCGTGGTCGAGGATGTCGCCGATCTGTGGGCGATGGAACGGTCGGGCGTGTTCAAGGGGCGTTATCATGTGCTGGGTGGCACGCTGTCGGCGCTGGATGCCATCGGCCCGCAGGAATTGCGCATCCCGCGGCTGCTGGACCGTGTGCGCGACGAAGCCGTGTCGGAGGTTATTCTGGCGCTGAACGCCACCATCGACGGGCAGACCACGGCGCATTATATCGCGGACCAGCTTGAGGGTCAGGTGCGGTTGACCTCTCTGGCCCAGGGTGTGCCGATCGGCGGGGAGCTTGATTACCTTGACGATGGGACGATCACCGCAGCGATGCGCGCGCGCAAATCGATCTAGGGCCACGTGGCCTCAGGTTTTCCGATCCGCCAGCCGTTTGCGCATCTGTGCAAGTTCGATCAGGGCGGCGTCGCGTTCGGCCTCTAGCTGGGTGATACTGCGGCCTGCGGCCTCAATGTTCACCCCGTCGACCAGACGCGCGCAGGTATCGGCGTCGAGCCTTGGCGCGCCCAGATTATCCCAACGTTTCTGCTGGCTTGGCCCGAGATGGGCCAGATAGCCCGCCATGCCCCCGGCGCCCCCGCCAAGGTGATAGGCCATATGCGCCCCCAGCACCGACCAGCGCAGCCCCGGGCCGTTGACCAGCGCCTGATCCACCGCGTCGACATCGGCGATGCCCTCGGCGACGATATGCACCGCCTCGCGCCAGAGCGCCGAGGACAGCCGGTTGGCGATATGCCCCACCGCATCTTTTTTCAGCCGCACGGGCACAGAGCCGAGGCTGCGGTAGAACCCTTCGGCCCAGTCGAGCACCTGAGGATCGGGGCCGTAGACTTCGACCAGCGGCACCAGATGGGGCGGATTGAAGGGATGTGCGGTGATCAGCCGGTCGGGGTGCTGCATCCCCGGCACAAGATCCGACCACGGGTGCGCCGAGGTGCTGGAGGCGATGATCACATCCGGCGCGACGATGCTTTCGATCTGCGCGTAAAGCTGGTGTTTCAGCGGCACGTTCTCGGGCGCGTTTTCCTGGATCAGCACCACGTCTTGTAGGGCGTCTTGCAAACTCTCGTGGGTTGAAAGCGCGCCTTGGGGGGCCGCCCCCGCCGAGATTTCCTGCAGTTGCGCCAAGGGCCCCGCCACGCGGGCGGCGAAACCGTCGCGGGCACCTGTGTCAGGGTCCCACGCGCGGACGGTGTGGCCTGCGTGCTGGAACAGCGCGGCCCAGCTTGCGCCGATCAAGCCGCAGCCGATGACGGCCACGGTGCAGGGGGGCATCATCGAGGTCGTGTCAGTCAACCGACAGCACCGTTTCCTGCCCGTTTTCAAGCACATAGACGCAGCCCTGCCGGTTTGACANCTGGCCCAGNTCNGCNCGGNTCAACCCGCAGAGCGCACCGCGCAAAAGCTGGCCGCTGAGCCCGTGAGCGACCACGACGGTGGGTTCGGTCAGCGTGTCGACAAAGGCATTCACCCGCGCCTGAAACACGTCAAAGCCTTCGCCACCGGGAGCGGCGCAATAGAATTCCATNTGGGGGCTTTGCGCCGTGATGCCTGCGGGCAGGTTCTTGAAGATATCGGCGCGCAGGTGGCCTTCCCAATCGCCGGCGAANATCTCTTTCAGGCGNTCGTCGGTCTGGTAGTCCCGCCCGCCAAGNGCGATATCCGCGGTCTGGCGCGTGCGTTTGAGCGGCGACACGATGCAGGGCGGGTTATNCGCAAGGATNGGNGCCATCAGCNNGGCCTGCTGCTGCGCATGGACCCTGCCCCGTTCGGAGAGCACGGATTCGGTCTGGCCCTGCACCCTCCCTTCTGCGTTCCATTCGGTTTCACCGTGCCGCAGGAACCAGACTTTGGGATAGGATTTCATGACGTGGGGCCTTTTATCGCGTTGAGTTGCCTAGCACTTTGGCTCAAGCGCGCGCAGAACGCCACCCACACAAAAATCAAGCAAGAGCGGGCGATACACCATAGGGCTTTCGCGCCGATCACTTTGCGACAGGCCCGCAATGCGGATGCCGCTTGCGACGATAGACACCATCGAGGACACGGTCAGCGACAGCACCGCGGCAAGCTGTTCACGGTCGGNATCNGGACGCAGACGCTCCATTTCGTCAAGGTAGATAGAGGCGACGCGATCATAAAGCGGCCCTGCCTCGCGGTAATANCGTTCGTCAGACATGATCCGCGCCACCAGCTGCGCATAGGCCCGCCATTGCGGATCCCCGCGCGAGGCGATTTCGAGGTACGGGGTGACATAGGCGTCGATCAGCGTCTCCAGCGTGAGCCGCTCTGTCGATTTCAGCGCATCAAGCCGTGCCATGCGCATGGCGTTGAGCGTTTCGACCCGCCGTTTCAGCACGGTCACGAAAAGCTCTTGCTTTGTNCCCCCGTGAAAGCCGACCACACCCAGCGTGACTTCGGCNTCGCGCGCGATCCGGCGGATGCTGACCGCATCAAAGCCAAGCTCGGCGAAGCAACGCTCTGCCGCGTCGAGCACGCGTTCGCGGGTGATCTCGCCGCGNGCNACGCGACCATCCTTGCTTGTGCCGTCTTCCTTGCGGTCCGTCATGACACCCCGGTCCCTCTGATCAGGCCATTATGGTGCATGACCTGCGCGTTGCGCGGTCCGGCAGTGGTCACACATGCCCCGCGACTGTTATTATTGCGGCGCTTCAGCATTTTTCGCAAACTTTATCAAAAATCAAAGTAAACCAGTTCGTTGCCTCGGGATTTGGGTGCGCTTAGCGACATCGGCTTTGGTTTGCGACCAAGAATTGCACCGAATCACCTGTTACCAGAGGGCANANCCCCCTGATGGTTGAACAAATNGGCAGCGTGACACGGTATGGGTTCATTGCCCGCACTTACCGCGTGTGTGAGCGTTAACGGCATCAACCCCGCTNNGCCCAAGGAGAGGTGAGTGATTCGTTTTGCAATGCTGCGGGGGGCGCTATGTGGTGNCTTGGGCATCGCCCTGCGCGTTTCGCCGCCGCTGGTCGCAGTTTCGCGGCCTTCGCGACGCGGGGGAGGTGGATATTTCAAACTAAGTGTACTATCGCATACCAAACTTCAGGAAAGGCTGGATACCATGGCTGANACACAGACACCCGACATCATTTACACGCAGGTCGATGAGGCCCCCGAACTGGCAAGCTATTCGCTGCTGCCGATCATNCGCAGCTTTGCCGATGCGGCAGGGGTTTCTGTGGGCACCCGTGATATCTCTTTGTCGGGGCGTATTCTGGCGGCCTTCCCCGACGCGCTGACCGAGGCGCAAAAACAGTCCGACGATCTGGCGATCCTGGGCGATCTGGTGAAAACGCCCGACGCCAATGTGATCAAGCTGCCGAANATCTCTGCCTCGGTGCCGCAGCTGGTGGCCGCGATCAAGGAATTGCAGGGTCAGGGCTATGCGCTGCCCGACTATCCCGAAGCGCCAAGCACNGACGCGGAAAAGAAAGCCCGCGCNGCCTATGACGCGATCAAGGGCTCTGCGGTGAACCCCGTTCTGCGCGAAGGCAACTCNGACCGTCGCGCNGCCAATGCGGTCAAGAAATACGCGATGGCGAACCCCCATTCGATGGGCACATGGTCCAAGGACAGCAAAACCAAAGTATCGTCGATGTCGGGCGGTGATTTCTTCTCGAACGAGAAATCCCTGACNCTGACCGAGGCGCAGGCNGGTGCNGCCAAGATCGTGCATGTTGCCGCCGACGGGACCGAGACCGTGTTGAAGGATGGCGTTTCTTTCCCCGCGGGCACTGTCGTCGACACGACCTTCATGTCTGCCAAGGCGCTGGACANATTCCTGGCNGAGCAGATNGAAGAGACCAAGAAAGACGGCACGCTGTTCTCGTTGCACATGAAAGCGACGATGATGAAAGTGTCGGACCCGATCATCTTTGGCCACGCGGTGCGGGAATATCTGAAGCCCGTCTTCGACANATACGGTGACGAGCTGAAGGCGGCGGGTGTGAACCCGAACGCAGGCATCGGCGACATGATGGAGCGGATCAAGGACAANGCCGAGATCACCCAAGCCGTCAAAGACGCGATGGATGCACGCCCGCCGATGTATATGGTGAATTCCGACAAAGGGATCACCAACCTGCACGTGCCATCCGACGTGATCATCGACGCGTCCATGCCCGCGCTGATCCGCGCTGGCGGCAAGGGCTGGGGCCCCGACAACAAGGAACACGACACCAACTGCGTGATCCCCGACAACTCATATGCCCCTGTCTATGAAGAAAGCATTAATTACTTCAAGGAAACCGGCGCGCTGGACCCGACGACCTCGGGCACTGTGCAGAACATCGGTTTGATGGCGCAAAANGCCGAGGAATACGGGTCGCACCCCACCACGTTCGAGATCCCCGCTGACGGCACCGTGAAAATGATCGCCGCCAATGGTGACGTGATTTCCGAGCACAGCGTCGAGGCAAACGACATCTGGCGCGCGGCCTCGGCTCGCAAGGCCCCGATCGAGGATTGGGTGCAGCTGGCCATCGACCGTCAGAAAGCGGAAGGCTGCGAGGCGATCTTCTGGTTGGATGAGAACCGCGCCCATGACGCGGAACTGATCGCCTATGTGAAGCCGATCCTTGAAGCCAAGGGCGTGGCCGACAAGTTCCAGATCATGTCCCCTGCCAAGGCCACGCGCCAAACGCTTGAGACAATCCGCAAGGGCGAGAATTCGATCGCGATCACCGGCAACGTGCTGCGCGACTATCTGACCGACCTGTTCCCCATTCTGGAACTGGGCACCTCGGCCAAGATGCTGTCGATCGTCAAGCTGATGCAGGGCGGTGGCCTGTTTGAAACGGGTGCCGGCGGGTCTGCCCCCAAGCACGTGCAGCAGCTGGTTGAAGAAAATCACCTGCGGTGGGACAGCCTGGGCGAGTTCTGTGCACTTGGGGAGAGCCTCAAGTTCCTCGCGGACCAGAAGGACAATGCCAAGGCCGCCGTCTTGGGCAAAGCCGTAGATGCCGCGACCCAAGGCATTCTGGACAACAACAAATCGCCATCGCGCAAAGTGGGCGAGCCGGACAACCGCGCCAGCCACTATTATTTTGCCCTTTACTGGGCACAGGCGCTGGCCAGCCAGAGCGACGACGCCGCATTGGCCGAACATTTTGCCCCCATCGCCGAAAAACTGGCGGCGAATGAGGACAAGATCATGGCAGAGCTGGCAGAGGTTCAGGGCAAGCCTGTCGATCTGGGCGGGTATTTCCATTCGGACCCCGCCAAGACCGAAGCGGTGATGCGCCCCTCGGCCACGTTGAACGCCATCATCGGCTAAGGCCCCTCAGCATCGCGACCTATCCACCCCGTCCTTTTTCAAAAAGGGCGGGGCGTTTTCTTTGGGAACCATTCGCAGGCACTGCCGGTTGTTTGACCGGCAGCTTGCCGCCCCGTCGGCAACAAACCGTCCCGCGCCCTTGCTGTCAGTTGATCCCTGCACGCATTCCTTCTATCGAAGAGGGCAGTATTTTAACGCTGATAGATCAGGATATTTCATGACCAAGCCGTTGCCCAAAGTCACGCCGAACACATGGGAATTTCTGCGCGACCCCATGATCGCCCCCACCGGTTTTCGCGAATATGACGCGCGCTGGCAGTACCCCGAAGCGATCAACCTGCCGGGGATCACCGCGCTTGGCCTTGGTCTGGGCACGCAGATGCAACAGCGCGGGATCGAGCCCGTTATCGCTGTGGGCAATGATTACCGCGACTATTCCCTATCGATTAAAAATGCGCTGATTTTGGGCCTGATGCAGGCGGGTATTCACGTTAAGGATATCGGGCCCTGTCTGTCGCCCATGGCCTATTTCGCGCAATTCCATCTGGATGCGCCAGCGGTGGCGATGGTCACCGCCTCGCATAACCCCAATGGCTGGACCGGCGTGAAGATGGGCTTTGAACGCCCGCTGACCCACGGCCCCGACGAGATGGCCGAACTGCGCGATATCGTTCTGGAAGGGCGTGGCGAACAGCGCGAAGGCGGCAAGTATGAATTTGTCGATGGCGTGCGCGAAGCCTATCTGGATGATCTGGTGGGTGACTTCAAAATGACCCGCAAGCTCAAGGTCGTCTGCGCCACGGGGAACGGCACCGCCGCCGCCTTTGCGCCCGAACTGTTCCGCCGTCTGGGGGTCGAGGTGGTCGATAGCCACAACACGCTGGACTACACGTTCCCGCATTACAACCCGAACCCCGAAGCGATGGAAATGCTGCATGATATGTCCGACAGCGTAAAAGCCTCGGGCGCGGATTTCGCGCTTGGGTTTGACGGCGACGGCGACCGCTGCGGCGTGGTGGATGACGAGGGCGAAGAGATTTTCGCCGACAAGATGGGCGTCATCATGGCGCGCGATCTGTCCGCGATTTACCCCAACAGCACGTTTGTCGCCGATGTCAAATCGACCGGGCTTTATGCCTCTGACCCTGTTTTGCAGGCCAATGGCGTTACGGCGGACTATTGGAAAACCGGCCACAGCCACATGAAACGGCGGGTCAAACAGTTGGGCGCGCTGGCGGGGTTCGAGAAGTCGGGCCACTACTTCCTGGCTGAACCCATCGGGCGTGGCTATGACTGCGGCATGCGCGTCGCGGTCGAAGTCTGCAAACTGATGGACCGCAACCCCGACATGAAGATGTCGGACCTGCGCCGCGCCCTGCCCCACACATATTCCACCCCCACCATGTCGCCCTATGCGTCGGACGAGGACAAATACGATATCCTCGACCGGATCGTCGCCAAGTTGAAAGACGTGACCGAGTTGGGCGGCCGCCCCGTGAAAGAGGTCGTGGCCGTGAATGGCGCGCGGGTGATCCTGGACAACGGCAGCTGGGGGCTGGTGCGCGCCTCTTCGAACACGCCGAACCTTGTGGTGGTCTGCGAAAGCTCTGAATCCGAGGAAGAATTGCGCGCGATCTTCGCCGATCTGGACGCGGTGATCCGGACAGAGCCGGACGTGGGCGACTACGATCAAACCTTCTGATTGCATCAAGACTCGCCAGAATCCTCTAAGTTGAGTAAATGTTGATGTGTCTGCCCCCTCGGGCAGGCACATTTTTCGTTTAGGGGCCCTGATGGTAAAACGCGCGCTGATCACCGGTATCACCGGTCAAGACGGGTCCTATCTGGCGGAGTTGTTGCTGGACAAAGGATACGAGGTGCACGGGATCAAGCGGCGGTCGTCATCTCTTAATACGCAGCGGATTGATCATATTTATCAAGACCCTCACGAGGATGATCCCGATCTGATCCTGCATTATGGCGATCTCACCGACAGTTCGAACCTGACGCGGATCATGCGCGAGGTGCAGCCGGACGAGGTCTATAACCTTGGCGCGCAAAGCCATGTCGCGGTCAGTTTCGAGACGCCCGAATATACGACAGAGGTGAACGCCAACGGGGCCCTGCGGTTGCTAGAGGCGATCCGGTTTCTGGGGTTCGAAAAAAAGACCCGCTTTTACCAAGCATCAACTTCTGAGCTGTATGGCTTAGTCCAAGAGACACCACAGACGGAGGAAACCCCCTTTCACCCGCGCAGCCCCTATGCGGTTGCAAAGATGTACGCCTATTGGATCACGGTGAACTACCGCGAAGCTTATGGTATGTATGCCTGCAACGGTATTCTATTTAACCATGAGAGCTCCCGCCGGGGCGAAACCTTTGTCACGCGCAAGATCACGCGCGGCTTGGCCAATATCGCGCAGGGGTTGGAGGGGTGTCTTTATATGGGCAATATCGACGCGCTGCGCGATTGGGGGCACGCCAAGGATTACGTGCGCATGCAGTGGATGATGCTGCAGCAAGACGTGGCAGAGGATTTCGTGATCGCCACCGGCGTGCAGTATTCCGTGCGCCAGTTCATCACGTGGTCGGCGGCTGAGCTTGGGATCACCTTGCGGTTTGAAGGGACGGGCGTGGATGAATATGCTGTTGTCGATAGCGTCATTGGGGAGGATGCCCCCGCGGTCAGCCCCGGCGATGTGGTGATGCGCATTGATCCGCAGTATTTCCGCCCCGCGGAGGTGGAGACGCTGCTGGGATCGCCGGCCAAGGCGAAGAAGAAACTCGGGTGGGAGCCGCAGTTCACCGCGCAAGAGATGTGTGCAGAGATGGTGGCGAATGACCTGAAAGTCGCACGACGGCATGCGCTTTTGAAAGAGCACGGGCTGGATCTGCCGATCCCGCTCGAGAACGGGTAGGCCCATGCGGAAATTCTATATCGCAGGGCATCGTGGCATGGTCGGCGGGGCGATCTTGCGGCAGTTGCAGGCGCGCAAGGATGCTGGGGAGGCGTTGGAACTGGTGACGCGGACCCGTGCGGAACTGGACCTGACCGATCAGGCAGCGGTGCGCGACTTTATGCGTTCTGAGGCACCGGATGTGGTTATCCTCGCCGCGGCCAAGGTTGGCGGGATCATGGCGAACAACACATATCCTGCTGAGTTTATTTACGAAAACCTGATGATCGAATGTAATGTGATCCATCAGGCGTTCGCGGCGGGGGTTCAACGGCTGCTGCAACTGGGCAGCTCTTGCATCTATCCGCGCGACGCGGCGCAGCCGATGGCCGAGAATGCCCTGCTGACCGGCCCGCTTGAGCCCACGAACGAGCCCTACGCCATCGCCAAGATCGCGGGCATTAAACTTTGCGAAAGCTATAACCGGCAATATGGCGTGGATTATCGCAGTGTGATGCCAACGAATCTCTATGGGCCGGGGGATAATTTTCATCCGCAGAACAGCCATGTTTTGCCCGCCCTGATCCGTCGTTTCCACCAGGCCACGCGCGACGGGGCGGCGGAGGTCGTGATTTGGGGCAGCGGCAAACCGATGCGGGAATTCCTGCATGTGGACGATATGGCGGAAGCGTCGCTGTTTGTGCTCGACCTGCCGCGTGATGTTTACGCTGCGCAGACGCACCCGATGCAAAGCCATATCAACGTGGGCACGGGCCGCGACATCAGCATCGCGGCGCTGGCGCAGATGGTGGCGGAGGTGACGGGGTTCAAAGGGCGGCTGGTGTTCGATACGTCGAAGCCAGACGGGACGATGCGCAAGCTGATGGATGTCTCGCGTTTGGCGGATATGGGCTGGCGCGCGCGGATCGATCTGAAAGACGGGCTTCGGGAGACATATGATTGGTTTTTGCGACAGGATCACCTGCGCACCTAAATCTAAAGCATTTGATTAATCTCTCGTTAGAATTTTTCAGATTAACTGCCTCTCATGATGCACGCTATTCTCCTTTGCGGCGGGTCGGGCACACGTCTTTGGCCCCTGTCGCGCAAATGCTACCCCAAACAGTTTGCCAAGCTGATGGGGGATGAAAGCCTGTTCCAGATTTCGGCCAAGCGTCTGACCGGCCCCGGATTCGCCCCCCCGATTGTGGTGACTGGCGACCCGTTCCGGTTCATCGTGACCGAGCAACTGGCGCAGGTGGAACGGGCGGCGCAGGCGATCCTGATCGAACCGGAGGGGCGCAATACCGCCCCTGCGATCCTTGCCGCGGCGCTGTATATTGCGCGCACTGACGCGCAAGCGCTGATGCTGGTCGCGCCGTCGGACCATGTGATTCCCGACTGCGACGCTTTTGCCCAGACCGTGCAAGCCGCGGTGCCGCGCGCGCAGGCCGGTGATCTTGTGACCTTTGGCATCACGCCTACGCGGGCCGAAACGGGCTATGGCTATCTTGAGCTGGCCGAGGGGGCGGACGCGCGCGCCAATACCCCGCAACCCCTTGCGCGCTTTGTCGAAAAGCCGGATCGCGCACAGGCGCAGGGGATGCTGCAGGCGGGGAATTTCCTGTGGAACGCCGGGATCTTCCTGTTCACGGCGCAGACGATTATTGACGCCTATCAGACCCACGCGCCCGAGATGCTGCACGCGGTGCGCGCATCGCTTGACGGGGCGACCTCTGATCTGGGGCTGACCCGTCTCGCGCCCGAGGCTTGGGGGCAAGCCGATGATATCTCTATCGATTATGCAATCATGGAGAAGGCGGACAACCTCGCGGTGATGCCTTTCGCCGCCGGATGGTCCGACCTGGGCGGTTGGGATGCGGTCTGGCTGGAAAGCGGGCCTGACGCGGCGGGGAATGTCTGTTCTGACAATGCCACGGCGATTGATTGCGCGGGCACGCTGCTGCGGTCCGAAACCGACGGATTGCAGCTGGTCGGCATCGGTTTGGACAATATCATCGCCGTCGCCATGGGCGATGCGGTGCTGGTGGCGGATAAATCGCAAGCGCAGCGGGTGAAGGAAGCGGTTGAGGCGCTCAAAAGGCGGGACGCCAGCCAAGCGGTGCAGCTGCCGCGTGATTACCGGCCGTGGGGGTGGTACGAAAGCCTTGTAATCGGCGGGCGGTTTCAGGTGAAACGCATCGTGGTAAACCCCGGTGCAGCCCTGAGCCTACAAAGCCATCACCACCGGTCGGAACATTGGATCGTGGTCGAAGGCACCGCGAAAGTGACCGTGGACGACACCGTGCAACTGATCAGCGAGAACCAGTCGGTCTACATCCCGCTTGGCTCCGTGCACCGGATGGAGAACCCGGGAAAACTGCCCATGGTGCTGATCGAGGTGCAGACCGGCAGCTATTTTGGCGAGGATGATATTATCCGCTACGAGGATGTCTATGCGCGGGGGTAAGGCTTCGTCTGTCCTGACAACGAAAAAAGCGCCCCCCTTCAGGGGCGCTTTCGCTGTTTCAGGCTTTGCGTCGGATCAGCTGCGCGACAGGACGCTGGCGGGGCGCGCTTTGGCCAGACCGCTGGTGATAAACCCTGCAAGCACTGCTTTGATCAAGTCACCGGGGATGAACACGGTCACCAGCGCGGCGGATTCCAGCAGCGATTTATCCAGCGCGATCGACAGGCCGATGATCCCGAAGATATAGAGCACGACGATCCCGCCGATGACCGAGGCAACCGCCGCAACGATGGTCAGCGAGGGCCCGTACCATTTTTCGACGATCAGGCCGGTGACAAAGGCCGCCACGGGGAACCCGATCAAAAAGCCGGAGGACGGCAGCATGAACGCACCCAGCCCACCGTTGCCACCGGCCAGAAGCGGCAGCCCCAAAGCGACCAGCAGCAAGAAGAGCAGCACGGCCAGCGCGCCGCGTTTGGCCCCCAGCACGGTCCCGCAAAGCATGATGCCCAAGCTTTGCGCCGTGATCGGCACGCCAAAACCAAGCGAGAATTTCGGGATCAACGCAAGTGCTGCAATCAGGGCAGCGAACAGCGCAACGAGGGTCAGGTTACGTTCCATAACAAAGGGTCCTTTGCGTAAATTTGACGGCATGTATCCCCGCGATCACAAAATTAAGCAAGCGTCGTGATCGTGACCAAAGGTCAGCGCTGGCGTTATGCAACCGGTGCGGCACGGGCCAGCAGGGCGGACACGTCCAGATGGGTTTCCATATGGTCGGCCAGCGCGTCGAGCGTATCTTCCACGGTCTGACTGTAGGAGGTCGGCCCTGCCCCCAGCCCCAGTTGCGCCAACCACGCGCTGCGGAAACTGTCGTTGGTAAAGAGCCCGTGCAGATAGGTGCCGGTGATCTTGCCATCGCGCGACCCTGCCCCGTCGGGGGTGCCGTTGATATGCGCAAAGGGCATGGCGCAATCGGCCCCCACCGTCTGCCCGATGTGGATTTCATAGCCGTCGATCTGCGTGCCCGTTGCGGCATGGTCGGCGGTGACGCGGGTCAGGGTCTTGTCCGGAGCCATGCGGGTTTCGACATCCAGCAGGCCCAGCCCCTCTTCGCGGCCCGCGGGCCCCTCGAAGCCCTGCGGATCCTCGATAAACCGGCCCAGCATCTGGTAGCCGCCGCAGATCCCCAGCACCGCGCCGCCGCGCCGCACATGAGCATAAAGGTCGATGTCCCAGCCTTGGGCGCGCAGGAAAGCCAGATCGCCGCGGGTGGATTTCGTGCCCGGCAGGATCACAAGATCGGCGTCCGCGGGCAGCGGCGTGCCGGGGGGGACCATGGTCAGCCGCACCGAAGCCTCCGCCGCCAGCGGGTCGAGGTCGTCGAAGTTCGAGATGCGCGAGAGCATGGGACAGACGATATGGAAACCGCCGTCGGAGGGGGCGCGCGACAGGTCTACCGCGTCTTCGGCGGGCAGCAGATGCGCGTTGGCAAACCACGGCAATGTGCCGAACCCCGTCCAGCCGGTGCGGCGTTCAATCTCGCGGTAGCCGTCGTCAAAAAGGCTGACATCGCCGCGGAACTTGTTGACCAGAAAACCGGTGATCATCGCCGCGTCCTGCGGGTCCATCACCACTTGGGTGCCGACGATCTGGGCGATGACGCCGCCACGGTTGATGTCTCCGGCCAATACAACGGGTACACCTGCGGCGCGGGCAAAGCCCATATTGGCAAGGTCGTTCTGGCGCAGGTTCACCTCTGCCGGGCTGCCGGCGCCTTCGACGATGATCAGATCGGCGCTTTGCCCGAGGATTCCGAAGCTTTCGAGCACGGGGGTCATCAGCCCTGCGCGGGCCTTGCTGAAGTCACGCGCTTGCAGGGTGCTATGGCGCTGCCCCTGCACGATCACCTGTGATCCGCTGTCGGTTTCGGGCTTCAGCAGGATGGGGTTCATATGCACCGACAGGGGCCGCCCGCAGGCCATCGCTTGCAGAGCTTGGGCGCGGCCGATCTCTCCGCCGTCCTCGGTGACGGCGGCGTTGTTCGACATGTTCTGCGGCTTGAACGGCGCGACGGAAAGCCCCCGACGCGTGGCCGCGCGGCACAGGCCCGCCACCAGCATGGATTTCCCCACATTCGATCCGGTGCCCTGGATCATGATGGCGCGGGTGGGCATGGCGGGACCTCGTGTTTTTTGTGCAGCCCTTGGTGTCAGCCTGCGGTGATCCCGTCAAGCATCCGCGGGTGCCCCCTGCGCATTGGTCGCCCGCGGGAAAATCGGCGCAAAGCGGATTTGGCCCCTGCGTTATGACAGGCGCAGCTTGACAGAGGCGGGCAAATGACCAATGCAGGGCGTATGTTGGTTCCTGTCCCAGACAGGCGAAGAGGGAACGCGATACGCATTGATCCAACCTTGGGTCAGCGCCAAGCGCAGCCGCCCCCGCGACCGTGACCGGAGAGAGCTTTCAACCACTGGCCCAAAGGCTGGGAAGGTGAAGGTTCGCAAGGCAAGCTGCCTTAGATCCGCAAGCCGGGAGACCTGCCAGCATAGTTTGTAACGGGCGAACGGGGTGTTTCGCGACTGGCCTAGAACGCTGTTCGCATGTCGTTCGCTGCTGGCGATCCCCCTTGGCCCATCGACGTATGAGGCAAGATATGACCACCACGGATCAACCGGTCACCGTCACCATCTGCACCACCTGTCGCGCAGGTCAGATCACCGCCGAGGACGCGCCGCGCCCCGGGCAACAGCTGTTTGACGCGCTGTCGGGGCATCTGCCCGACGGTGTGCAGCTGCGCGGAGCCGAATGTCTGTCGGCCTGTTCGCGGGGCTGTTCGATGGTCCTGTCGGGTGGCCCGTCGCGCTGGACCTATGTGTATGGCGATCTCGACACTGACGCGCATTTGTCCGATATCGTGAAGGGCGTCTCTGCCTATGCCCAGACCTCTGATGGCGTGGTGCCCTGGCGCGAACGCCCCGTGGTCTTCCGCAAACAATCCATCGCCCGCATTCCCCCACAGGAGCCTACCGAATGACCAACCTTACCAAAATCCCCGTTACCGTGATCACCGGCTTTCTGGGCGCTGGCAAAACCACCTTTATCCGTCACCTGATGGAGAACGCGGGCTCCAAGCGTCTGGCCGTGCTGGTCAATGAATTCGGCACCGCCGGTGTGGATGGCGACATCCTGAAATCCTGCGCGATTGACAATTGCCCCGCCGAGAACATCGTCGAGCTGGCGAACGGCTGTATCTGCTGCACCGTGGCCGATGACTTCATCCCCACCATCGAAGCCCTGATGGCCCTGCCCGAAACGCCTGATCATATCCTGATCGAGACGTCGGGGCTGGCGCTGCCGAAACCTTTGCTCAAGGCGTTTGACTGGCCTGCGATCCGGTCGCGCATCACCGTGGACGGCGTGATCACCCTCGCCGATGCCGAAGCCGTGGTCAGCGGGCAGTTCGCCCCCGATCTGGAGGCCGTGGCCGCGCAGCGCGATGCCGATGACAGTCTGGACCATGAAACGCCTTTGTCCGAAGTCTTCGAGGACCAGATCGCCTGCGCCGACATCGTGCTGCTGTCCAAGGCTGATCTGGCAGGCCCCGANGGCGTCGAGGCTGCGCGCAAGGTGATCGAGGCGCATGCGCCACGCAAGCTGCCGATCATTCCGATGACCGAAGGCGTGATNGACCCNCGCGTTGTGCTGGGTCTGGAAGCCGCCGCCGAGGATGACATCGACGCGCGCCCCAGCCACCACGACGGGCATGANGATCACGANCATGACGACTTTGAAAGCGTGGTGATCGACATGGGCGAGGTCGCCGATGTCGCCACGCTTGAGGCCGCCGTGTTGCGCTTGGCGCGCGAGCAGAAAATCCTGCGCGTCAAAGGCTATATCGCCGTTCAGGACAAACCGATGCGTCTGCTGGTGCAGGCCGTGGGCGAGCGTGTGCGCAGCCAGTTCGACCGCCCTTGGGGGGACATGCCGCGCCGCAGCCAGCTGGTTGTGATCGCAGAGCATGATCACGTGAACGAAGCCGCGATCCGCGCGGTGCTGGAGAGCTAAGCCGCCATGCATGTCGTCTTTCGCGAAAGCCACGGACTGGACCAAAGCGATCTGCCCCAAGACCTGGGGCAGACGCCGGCGGATCTGGTGGTCCTGTCCTTTTCGGACAGTGATCTGGGGGCTTTTGCGGCGGGCTGGCATCGTGCGGAAGGGGGCTTGCCGTCGTTGCGGCTGGCCAATCTGGTCGCGCTGAAACATCCTTTGTCTGTCGATACCTATGCCGAACAGACCCTTGCGGGGGCCAAGGCGGTATTGGTGCGGCTGATCGGGGGCGAAAGCTATTGGCCTTACGGGCTGGCGACCTTGCAGGATATGGCGCGCAAACAGCAGATCGCGCTGGCGGTACTGCCTGCGGACGGCCAACCGGACCCGCGGCTCGACGCGCTTTCGACGCTGCCGCATTCGACGTTAAGACGCTTGCAACATCTGTGCGATACGGGCGGCGCGGTGGCTGCGCAGGCGGCACTGGCGCAGCTGTCGCTGGCCGCGGGGCTTTACGCGGGGCCGGCCAAAGGGGCCAAGACCGTGCCCGAGGCGGGGTTCTACCGCCCCCACATCGGTGTGGTCCCCGCGCCGGAACCCTCCGACAAGCCGCGCGCGATTGTGACCTTCTACCGGTCCTATCTGACGGCTGCCGATACCGATCCTGTGGATGCGCTGATCACCGCGCTTGAGGCCCGTGGCTTTGACGCCGTGGGGCTCTTCGCGCCCAGCCTCAAGGGGGACACCGCGCCGTGGATCGCGCAGCAGATCGCCCGGCTTGATCCGGCGGTGATCGTGAACGCCACCGCTTTCTCCGCCCAGCGCGGGCCGGATGAACCATCTGTTCTGGGCGCATCAGATTGCCCCGTGGTGCAGGTCGCCTTATCGACCGCGCGTCGGCGCGATTGGGCGGGATCAGAGCGCGGGCTGTCGCCTACCGATCTGGCGATGCATGTCGTGTTGCCCGAGGTGGATGGNCGTCTGTTNGGCGGTGTCGTCAGCTTTAAACAGCCCGGCAAACGGGACGAGGCGCTGCAATACAGCCGTTTCGCCCATCGCGCCGACGCGAACCGCGTGGACTTCATCGCCGATCGCGTGCAGCGCTTGCACCAGCTACGGGTGCAGGACAACGCGTCAAAGTCTGTGGGGGTGGTGCTGTCCACCTACCCCGGCAAAGACTGGAACATGGCCCATGCGCTGGGGTTGGATGCGCTGGCATCGTTGCGGGAGATGACAGCGCAACTGGCGGCACAGGGCTATGACGTGGATGCGGGGGACTTTAACGATACGCAAACGGTTGCCAGCCGTCTTGGCACCGAAACGCTCCGCTGGCCGCTGGCAGAGTATGAGGCCGCGCTTGCAAAGCTGCCACAGGCGTTGCGCGATGACCTGACCGAAAGCTGGGGCGCGCCGCAGGATGATCCGCTGTTTCACGACGGGGCGTTCTGTTTTCCGGCGCTGCGCAGTGGCAAGCTGCTGATCGCCTTGCAACCCGAACGCGGGGCGCTGGCCGAACGGGATGATGACTATCACGACCTGAGCCGCACGCCGCGCCCGGGCTATGTCGCCTTCTATCTGTGGCTGCAACAGCAGGCGGATGCGATGGTGCATGTCGGGGCCCATGGCACGCTGGAATGGCTGCCGGGCAAATCCGTCGCCCTGTCTGACGCCTGTTGGCCCGAGGCGCTGATTGGCCCGATGCCGGTGATCTATCCCTTTATTGTCAATGACCCCGGTGAGGCCGCGCAGGCCAAACGCCGTATCGGGGCCGTGACCGTGGGCCATATGCCGCCCCCTTTGGTGACATCGAAGCTGCCCGAAGACTTTGGCCGGTTGGAACGGCTGCTGGATGAATACTCGACCGCGGACGGGCTGGACCCTGCGCGGCGCGACCGGCTGATCGCGGACATCCGCACCGAAGCGCAGGGCCGCGGGGTTGAACAGGACCTCGGCCTTGATGCCAGCGCCAGCGCGGCAGAGGCGCTGACCCGCATCGACCGCTTCGTCTGCGACATCAAGGAAACGCAATATGGCGACGGGCTGCATGTCTTTGGCGCAGGCGACCATGGGACGGGCGAGATCGACGGGCTGATCGCTGCGCTGTCTGCGCGGTTTGTGCCCCCCGGCCCGTCGGGGTCACCCTATCGCGGGCGCAGTGATGTACGGCCCACGGGGCGCAACCTGTTTACCACCGATCCACGGGCTGTGCCCTCGCGCGCGGCCTATACCCAAGGGGTGAAGCTGGCCGAGGAATTGTTGCGCAAGCATTTGCAGGATCACGGCGACTGGCCCAAGGGGTTGGTCATGGACATGTGGGGCTCTGCCACCATCCGCACGGCGGGCGAGGAGTTTGCCATGGCGCTGCATCTGGCGGGTCTGTCCCCCCGCTGGGATGACGGCAGCGACCGTGTGAACGGGTTCGACATTCTGCCGCTTGCGCTGTTGAACCGTCCGCGCATTGACGTGACCCTGCGGGTATCCGGCCTGTTCCGCGATATGTTCCCCGGTCTGGCGCAGCTGTTCGAGACGGCAATTGCCAAGCTGGCCGAGCGTCCCGAAACGGCGGCCGATAACCCTTATCTGGTGCAGACTCCCCGTGTCTTTGGCCCGCGCCCGGGATCCTATGGCTTGGGGATCGGCACCGCGATGGACGACTATTCCGACGAAGCGCGCACGGCGGCGGGCGAGGCATGGCTGGCTGCGTCGTCCTACGCGATCGACGCGCGCGGAGAGATCACCTATGCCCGCGACGCGCTCGAGGCGCAGCTGACGCGGGCCGATAGCTTCGTCCACCTGCAAGACCTGCCCGAGACCGATCTGCTGATGGCAGAGGATTACGCCGCCCATGAAGCCGGCTTTGCCGCCGCGATGCAGCGTTTGGGCAAGGGCGGGGCCGCCGCGCTGTATCATCTGGACGCCACCCGCCCCGACCAGCCTCGTGCCCGCACCCTGACCGAGGAACTTGCCCGTGTGGTGCGCGCCCGTGCCGCCAACCCCGATTGGGCCACCGGCATGATGGCGCATGGTTTCCGCGGTGCCGCCGAGATTGCCGCGACGCTGGATCACCTTGCCGCCTTTGCGCATCTGGCGGGCGTCGTGCCGGACCATCTGTTCGACGCCATGTTCGACGCCACGCTGGGGCGCGATGATCTGGTCGACTTTATGCAGGACGCCAACCCGCAAGCGCTTGCCGCATTGCGCGCGCGGTTTGATGCGTTGCACCGGGCGGGGCTTTGGACATCGCGCCGCAACTCTGTCCTTGCCGAATTGGGCACCCCCGCATGAGCGCGCCGCAGGTCTTTGGCTGGTGCCCCGGTGCACTGCGGCCGATGATGTCCGGTGACGGGCTGGTGGTGCGGCTGCGTGTCCCGATGGGACGGCTGAGCCCCGAACAAATTCGCCACGTTGCCACGCTGGCGCGCACCTATGGCAATGGCATGATCGACCTGTCGGCCCGCGCGAACCTGCAACTGCGCGGGGTGACAACTGATAGCCATGCCGCGCTGATCGACGGGCTGCGCGAGATTGGCCTTGTCGATGCCGATCTGGCGGCAGAGGCGCGGCGCAATATCACTGTGACGCCGTTCTGGCAGGATGGCGACGACAGCCAACGCGTTGCACAAACACTGGCCCGTGCGCTTTCCAATCATGGCGCACCCGACCTGCCCAGCAAGTTCGGCTTTGCTATCGATTGCGGAGAGCGGCCTGTGCTGACGCGCACCTCTGCCGATATCCGCGTCGAACACAGCGCCGCTGGCCTGATCTGCCGGGCGGACGGGGCTGGGATGGGCCAACCGGTCACAGTGGATACAGCCGCAGATGCTGCGCTGGCGCTGGCGCGATGGTTTCTCGACACCGGTGGCGTGACAGACGGACGGGGTCGCATGGCGGCGCATATCGCCACGCAAGGCGCACCCGAGGCGGCTGATACGCCGCCCCTGCCCGCCGTGGCACCGCCTGAACCGAGTGTGACCGCCCATGGCACGCTTCTCGGGTTTGCCTTTGGCCAGACCACGGCGGAAAGCTTTGCGCAGCTGGCAGAGCTTGGTGCGCTGCGGCTGACCCCTTGGCGCATGGTGTTGATCGAAGGGGCCGCGATCACGGAGCCGCTGCCCGATTTCATCACCGACGCCCGCGATCCGCGCCGCCGTGTGCAGGTCTGCACCGGTGCCCCCGGTTGCCGTCAGGCCCTGTCGGACACACGCGATGCCGCCCGCGCCATTGCCGCGCATCTGTCGCCAGACAGCGACGACACGATCCATATCTCGGGCTGTGCCAAAGGCTGCGCCCATCCCGCCCCTGCCCCCGTTACGCTGACCGCCAGCCATGACGGGCATTTCACCCTCATCCGCCACGGGCGCGCGGGCGACCCGCCGCAAAGCGCGCCCCTGACAGTGACCCAAATTCAAGACAGGAGGCTTTGAGTGCCCCACACCTACGAGACCAACGGTGCCGCGATCTATCTGGAGAGCTTTGCCACCATCCGCGCCGAGGCCGATCTGGCGCGGTTCACCCCCGATGAAGAACGTGTCGCCGTTCGGATGATCCACGCCGCCGGTCTGGTCGGGCTGGAAAAGCACGTACAGTTTTCTGAAAACATGGCGCAGATTGCGCGGGCGGCGCTGGCAGACGGCGCGCCAATCCTGTGTGATGCGCATATGGTGTCCGAAGGGATCACCCGCACGCGCCTGCCCGCTGACAATCAGATCATCTGCACCCTGCGCGACCCCAAGGTGCCAGAGATGGCGCAGCAGATGGGCAACACGCGCTCTGCCGCAGCGCTTGAACTGTGGCGGCCGCATCTGGCGGGGGCTTTGGTGGCCATCGGCAACGCGCCCACGGCGCTGTTCCACCTGCTTAATATGCTCGAAGATCCCGACTGCCCGCGCCCTGCGGCCATCATCGGCTGCCCTGTCGGCTTTGTCGGCGCGGCTGAATCGAAAGAGGCGCTGATGCAGGATTTGCCGGTGCCCTCGATGATCGTGCAGGGGCGTTTGGGCGGTTCGGCGATTACAGTGGCGGCGGTGAACGCGCTGGCCACGTGGAAGGAATAACGATGGGCAAGGTCATTTGCATCGGGCTTGGCCCCGGCGATCCCGAANTGATGAGCGTCAAGGCGCATCGCNTGCTAACTGGCGCGCAGCACGTCGCGTTTTTCCGCAANCCCGGACGGCGCGGACAGGCCCGCACCATCGTGGACGGCATCATGGCCGAGACAGCGGTGGAACATGCGATGGAATACCCCGTCACNACAGANATCCACTTNAGCGATCCNGANTANAACCGTCTNCTGTCGGCCTTCTACGACGATTGGGCTGACCGTTTGACCGACCTTGCGCAGANNGAAGATGTNATCGTGCTNTGTGAAGGGGATCCGTTCTTTTACGGGTCNTTCATGCATCTGCACAGCCGCCTTCAGGGCCGCGCCGAGGTCGAGATCGTGCCCGGCATCACNGGCATGTCNGGCTGCTGGACNGCNACGGGGCATCCGATCACCTGGGGCGATGATGTGCTGACCGTGCTCATGGCGACGCTGGACGAGGAAGAGCTGGCCACGCGGGCCGCCAATACCGATGCGCTGGTGGTGATGAAGATCGGGCGCAACCTTGATAAGTTGAAGCGCGCACTGACCAAGGCGGGCCGCTTGCAAGACGCATGGCTGGTCGAGAAAGGCACGATGGCGGGGCAGACGGTGCAAAAGCTGACGGAAGTCCCGGCCGAAGTGCCCTATTTCTCGATCGCGATCGTGCATGGTCAGGGACGGCGGCCATGACCGGCTGGGTGCGCGTTGTCGGCCTTGGCCCCGGAGACGAGGCGCTGGTCACGCCAGAGGTGCGCGCCACCGTGGACGAGGCGACCGATATTGTCGGCTACATCCCCTATGTGCGCCGGATTGCTCCGCGCGACGGGCTGACCCTGCATGAAAGCGACAACCGGGTAGAGCTGGACCGCGCCGCACATGCGCTTGAAATGGCGGCAACGGGGCGGCGTGTTGTGGTGGTGTCTTCGGGCGATCCGGGGGTCTTTGCCATGGCCTCTGCCCTGTTCGAGGCGTTGGAGAAAGGCCCGAACGACTGGCTGGCAATCGATATAGGCGTCCTGCCCGGCATCACCGCGATGCTCGCGGCGGCGGCGCGGTTGGGGGCACCGCTGGGGCATGATTTCTGCGCGATCAACCTGTCGGACAATCTGAAGCCCTGGTCGCTGATCGAAAAACGGCTGCGGCTGGCGGGGGAAGCAGGGTTCGCCATGGCGTTCTACAACCCGCGCTCTGCTTCGCGGCCGCATCAGTTCGCCACCGCGCTTGATATTCTGCGCGAGGCCTGCGGGCCGGAGACCTTGATCTCTTTCGCGCGCAACGTCAGCCATCCGGACGAGACATTGCGCACCGTCACGCTGGCCGAAGCGACGCCGGAGATGGCCGATATGCGCACGGTTGTGATTGTCGGTAACGCAGACACCCGCCGTGTCGGGCCCCATATCTACACGCCACGGTCCGTCGTATGATCAAGCCACGCCAGGATATCGTCGAGCCGCGCAAATGTGGTGCGAGGCGGCACCGCGGGGCGCTGGATCATCAGCACCCGCAGCCCCAGTTCGCGCGCGGCGATAAGCTTGGCCTCGGCCCCCGTGCCGCCGGCGTTCTTGGCGATGATCAACTTGGTCCCGTGGTCGCGCAGCAGGGCGATGTCTCCGGCCACGTCGAACGGTCCGCGGGCGAGGGTCACGGTCGTATGCGGCAAGGGCAGCGGCGCGGCGGGCTGGTCCACCAACCGCAACAGATAGTGGTGTTGGGGATGGTCGGCAAAGACGGACAGCGCCTGCTTGCCGATGGCCAGAAAGACCCGCGTCGGCACCTGCGGCAGCGCGGCGGCGGCGGCTTCGATACTTGGCAGATGGGTCCAATTGTCACCGGCAGTCTCGGACCACGGGGCACGCTCAAAAGCGGCCCGCGGGCTGCCTGCCTGCGTGCTGGCGGCATGGGCGTTACGGCTCATCTGCGCGGCGAAGGGATGGGTCGCGTCGATCACGCGGGTGATGTGGTTCTGCGCAATAAACGCCAGCAATCCGGCCACGCCGCCAAAGCCNCCTACGCGGGTGGGCAAGGGCTGCGCCACGGGGGCNGCCGTGCGTCCGGCATAGCTGAACAGCGCATCATCGCCACGGTCGGCCAGCGCGCGCGCGAGGTTNGACGCCTCTGTCGTGCCGCCAAGAATGAGGGTGCGCGTCATGGCTGATCCTGTTGCTGCCTGGGTGACCNTGATNGGTCTGGGCGAAGATGGCCTTGCTGGGCTGACCGATGCAAGCCGAAAGGCGCTGGCAGANGCNGANGTGATCTTTGGCGGGGCGCGGCATCTGGCGCTTTGTGNCGCGGGNGCGCGGGGGCGCGAATGGCCGTTGCCGTTCAGNGTAGAGCCGGTGNTNGAANATCGCGGGCGTGCGGTTGTGGTGCTCGCCTCGGGTGATCCGTTCTGGCACGGCGTGGGCGGTTCGCTGGCGCAGGTGCTGGACCCGTCGGAATGGCGCTGCTTTCCCGCGCCGTCCTGCATGACGCTNGCNGCNGCGCGGCTTGGCTGGCGGTTGGAGGAGGTCACGACCCTTGGCCTGCATGCNGCCCCGTTNGANGTGTTGCTGCCCCATCTGGCNGNNGGNGCGCNGCTGATCTGCACGTTGCGCGATGGANCNGCCCCTNCGNCGCTGGCAGNNTATCTGACCGCGCAGGGTTTCGGCGCGTCCCNCCTGACGGTGATGGAGGCGCTTGGCGGTCCGCGTGAAATCCTGCGTGAGGCCGATGCTGCGACGTTTGACCTGAGCGACATCGCCGCCCCTGTGGTGGTGGCGATTGCGGTGTCGGGGGGGGCTGGGATCAGCCACGCGCCCGGACGGGACGCGGCGCTATTTGCCCATGACAGCCAGATCACCAAATCACCCATGCGCGCGTTGACGCTGGCCGCGCTGGCCCCCCGCGCGGGGGAGTTGCTGTGGGATGTGGGGGGCGGGTCGGGCTCTGTCTCTGTTGAATGGTGTCTGGCCGCGCCGCACGCGCAGTCCATTGCAATCGAGCCGCGCGAAAGCCGGTGTGAAAACATCACCGAGAACGCCCGCCGCTTTGGTCTGGCGGGTCGGATGCGCTGCGTGCAGGGCACGGCCCCCGATGCGCTGGCCGATCTGCCCCTGCCCGCTGCGGTTTTTCTGGGGGGTGGCGCGTCAGAGGATGTATTGCAGGCGATCTGGCACAGGATCACGCCGGGCACGCGGCTGGTGGCGAATGCGGTGGCGCTTGAAACCCAAGCCTTGCTGATCCGCTGGCATGGGATGCACGGCGGGCAATTGCTGCGGATCGACTTGGCGCAGGCGGCCCCGTTGGGGACCATGCAGGGCTGGCACCCCAGCCGCCCGCAACTGCAATGGAGCGTGACCCGATGATCGTCGCGGGCATAGGATTGCGCGCAGATGCGACCGAGGCGGATTTGCACGCGGCTCTTGCGCTGACGCGGCGCAGGCCGGACACGCTCGCGACCCTCGCGATCAAGGTAACACCGGCGCTGCGGCGTTTTGCCGACAGTCTGGGATTGCCGCTGATCGAACTGTCGGAAGCCGATATCGCAGACATCCCGACGCGTACCGTGTCGCCGCGCGTGCAAGCGCGGTTCGGGACCGGATCACTTGCCGAGGCCGCCGCATTGCGCGTTGCCGGTCGCGGTGCCAAATTGACGACCTTGCGTGTGACCAGCCCCAATGGCATGGCCACCGTAGCTATCGCGGAAGGAATTGCCCCATGACTGTTCACTTTATCGGCGCGGGCCCCGGTGCCCCTGATCTGCTGACCCTGCGGGGGCGCGACCTGATCGCGGCCTGCCCTGTGTGTCTTTATGCCGGATCGCTGGTCCCGTCAGAGCTGCTGTCCTACTGCCCTGAGGATGCGAAGATCGTGAACACCGCGTCGCTGTCGCTGGACGAGATCATGGCAGAGATCAAGGCCGCCGATGATGCGGGGCAGGATGTGGCGCGGCTTCATTCGGGTGATCTGTCGGTCTGGTCCGCCATGGGCGAGCAGTTGCGCCGCTTGCGCGAGCTGGACATTGATTATGACATTACCCCCGGCGTGCCCGCCTTTGCTGCTGCCGCCGCCGCTTTGGGGAACGAGCTGACGCTGCCCGGTGTGGCGCAGTCGCTTGTTCTCACGCGGACCTCGGGTCGGGCGTCGGCCATGCCCGAGGGCGAAACGCTCGAGAATTTTGCCGCCACGGGTGCCACGCTGGCGATCCACCTGTCGGTGCATGTGCTGGATGATGTGGTCGCGCGGCTCACCCCTCATTATGGAGAGGACTGCCCCGTCGCCATCGTCTGGCGCGCCAGCTGGCCGGATCAACGGGTGGTGCGGGCGACCTTGGGCAGCGTGATTGACGCCACCGACGGCGAACGCGGGCGCACGGCGCTGATCCTTGTGGGCCGCGCCTTGACGGCAGAGGAGTTCCGCGAAAGCTGTCTATACGCTGGCGATTACGACCGCCGCTTCCGCCCCGTCGGCACAGAGCCGCGCTTTCCCGAGGGCACAGAATGATAGAGACAACGCAACTGCCCAAGGGCCTGATGATTTCGGCCCCGGCGTCGGGCACGGGCAAGACCACCTTGATGCTGGGCCTGTTGAACGCGCTCAGCCGGCGCGGCGTTGACGTGCGCCCGTTCAAGAGCGGGCCGGATTACATCGACCCCGGCTTCCACCGCGCGGCTTGCGGGCGGTCGTCCTATAATATCGACAGCTGGGCCATGGGGTCGGGCGTGTTGTGCAATCTGATCGGCACCGCCCATGGCGGTGATCTGGCTCTGATCGAAGGGTCGATGGGGCTGTTCGACGGCGTGGCGCAACCGGGGGAAACCTCGAACGGGGCGAGCGCCGATATCTCTGCCATGACGGGCTGGCCGGTGGTTTTGCTGCTGGATGTATCGGGTCAGGCGCAATCGGCTGCGGCCACCGCCCTTGGGTTCAAGACGATGCGCCCGGATGTGCATGTCGCGGGTGTGGTGCTGAACAAGGTCGCCAGCCCCCGCCACGAGGCGCTGCTGCGTCTCGGGATGGAGCAGGTCGGCATCCCCGTTCTGGGCGCGCTGCCCCGACAGGGATCGGTCACGCTGCCGGAACGCCACTTGGGTCTGGTGCAGGCCGAGGAGCAGCCCGAGCTGATGAAGCTGCTGGATGCGGCGGGAGATTTCATCGCGCAGCATATCGACCTTGATCTGATCGTCTCTGCCGCCCAAGGGCGCAGTATCCCCGACGGGCCAGATGTCTTGCCTCCGCCCCCCGGTCAACGGATCGCTTTGGCGAAGGATGCCGCGTTCTCGTTCATCTATCCGCATTTGCTGGACCACTGGATCGCCGCGGGTGCGCAGGTGTTGCCCTTCTCGCCGCTGGCGGATGAGGCACCGGACGACAGCGCCGACATCTGCTGGCTGCCCGGTGGCTATCCCGAACTGCATGCCGGACGCCTTGCCGCTGCCGCGCAGTTCCGCGACAGCCTGCAACAATTCGCCGCGACGCGCCCGGTGCATGGGGAATGCGGGGGCTATATGGCGATGGGGGCCGGATTGGTCGACAAGGAAGGCGTGCGGCACCAGATGGCGGGGCTGCTGGGGCTGGAAACCAGCTATGAGAAGCGCAAGATGCATCTGGGCTACCGGCTTGCCACGCTGAACGAACCCGGCCCCGGCTATGACGCGGGCGCGCGGTTGCGNGGNCATGAATTCCACTATTCTACCATCCTGTCGCAACCAGATACGCCGCTGGCGCGGGTGGTCGATGCCAATGGGGCCGAAGTGCCCGAGACAGGCTCGCGCCGGGGCCATGCGACGGGCACCTTCTTTCACCTGATTGCGGGGGCGTCATGAGCGGCTTTGTCTCTTTCGTCTCCTCCGGACCGGGTGATCCCGAACTGCTGACCGTGAAAGCGGTAAAGCGGTTGCAAGAGGCCGAAGTCGTTCTGTTCGACGATCTGTCGGCGGGTCCGATCCTTGAACATGTCTCGCCCGAGGCGGATCTGATCGGGGTNGGCAAACGCGCCGGACGGCTGTCTCCGAAGCAGGATCACGTGAGCCGNNTGCTGGTCGAACACGCATTGACCGGCGCGCGGGTGGTGCGGCTNAAAAGCGGGGACGCGGGCGTGTTTGGCCGGCTTGAAGAAGAGCTGACCGCGCTGAAAGCGGCAGGCGTCGCCTTCGAGATCATCCCCGGTGTGACGGCAGCGTCTTCGGCGGCGGCGGCAGCGATGATCCCACTGACCCGGCGGCTGACCGCGCGGCGGGTGCAATTCATCACCGGCCACGGCGAATCGGGTGCCTTGCCCGAAGATCTGAACATGGCGGCGCTGGCCGACCCTACGGCGACCACGGTCGTCTACATGGGCCGNCGCACCTTTGCGGGNTTCGCCGCGCGGCTGATCGAGGCGGGCTTGCCCCCCTCGACCCCNGCCCTGCTGGCAGAGGCGGTATCGACCCCCGATCAAAAGCTGAGCCGCCACACCGTGGAAAGCCTTGCCCATCTGCCGCTGGATCCCGCAACGTCAGCGCCTGCGCTGATCCTTTACGGGCCGTTGACCGAATAGATGACTTGACAAAACCNGCCCGAAAATGACCACCTATTCCGGACGGTTCCCCGTGCGCCTTCGGGCAATCGGGGTGAAAAGGGAATACGGTGCGGNGCCAAAGCAAAGGTGCCNAATCCGGAACTGCCCCCGCACCTGTAAGTGAAGAGCAACCCGCATTGCCACTGGGCCACACCGCCTGGGAAGGCGCGGCACGCATGGACGCACAAAGTCAGGAGACCTGCCGTCATGGGGATGATCCCCGATCCAACTGGCTGCCCCCCGGGGCGGCTTTCACATTATGCCGTCGGGGAAGACGGTAAGGAGACCTGAATATGCATATCGAACCCGAAGTCGTGACCGGCGCCAAGCTGGTCCTGTCCTATGGCACCGCCGCCGGTGCTGCGGCCTATACCGCGAAAACCGCNATGGACTCTGTCCGTGANAAAGGCGTCGTGCCTTTTGCGGGCGGGGCCATGGTGGCCACCGCGCTGACCTTTGTCTTTTTTCAGGTCTTCCCGCATTTCCCCGTGGGCGTGAGCGAAGTGCACCTGATCCTCGGGTCGACCCTGTTCCTGCTGTTCGGNGTGGCNCCTGCGGCTGCNGGTCTGGCGCTTGGTCTGCTGGCGCAGGGCNTGTTCTTTGCCCCCATCGACCTGCCGCAATACACGATGAACGTCACCACGCTGCTNGTGCCNTTGTTCATGGTCTCGGCGCTGGCCAAACGCATCATCGCGCCCAACACCGCCTATGTTGATCTGACCTATGTTCAAGCGCTCAAGCTGTCGACCGCGTTTCAGGCGGGCGTTGTNGGCTGGGTGGCGTTCTGGGCCATCTACGGTCAGGGCTTTGCCGCCAGCAACATCGCCGCTGTGGCNAGCTTTGGCGGGGCCTATATGATGGTCATCCTGATCGAGCCGCTGGTGGATCTGGCCGTGCTCGCCGCCGCGAAAACCCTGCGCGATTTCGCGGGCAGCGCGCTGTTCACCAAGCGTCTGACACAGACTGCCGCTGAATAATCCAAGACCCGACGCGGCCCCTACTCTGCGGGCCGCGTCACCCCCTGCCGGAGCCTCAAGATGTTTACGCTTTCACTGATCGGCATCGGGTCCGGCAATCCCAAACACCTGACATTACAAGCCATCGANGCNCTGAATGCCTGCGATGTGATCCTGATNCCGTCCAAGGGCGCNGGCAANGATGATCTGGCNGGCCTGCGGCACGAGATTTGCGCCCAGGTGCTGCGGTCGGNCGGGCCTGANATTCACGAATTCACCCTGCCCAAACGCGACGCCGCCAACCCTGATTATCACGCGGGCGTCCACGATTGGCATGATGCCATTGCGCAGNTCTGGCTGGCCGAGATGCAGCGCACCCTGCCCNAAGGCGGCCGTGTCGGTTTCCTCGTCTGGGGGGATCCGTCGCTGTATGACAGCACCCTGCGCATTGCGGAGCGGTTGCAAAAGGNCGTCACACTCACCGTCGATGTCGTGCCGGGGATNACCTCNCTTCAGGTACTGACGGCGGGCCATGCGATCCCGCTGAACACCATCGGCAATCCCGTCACGATCACCACCGGNCGGCAGCTNCGCGATCATGGCTGGCCNCAGGGNGTGGATACGATTGCCGTCATGCTGGACGGCACCTGCGCCTTCGAGGTGTTGCGGCAGCACAGNGACGTNCACATCTGGTGGACCGCCTATGCCGGCATGCCGAACGAGCGTCGCATCGCAGGCCCGCTGGATCAGGTCTGCGACCGCATCATCGCAACACGGGCAGAGGCACGCGCCGCCCATGGCTGGATCATGGATATCTACCTGCTGCGCCGGTAGACACGCGCGCTACAGCTTTTCGAGCCGTTGCAAGATCGGGCANTCGGGGCGGTCATCGCCAGCGCATTCATGCACCAGATGNGTCAAGGTCTGACGAATATCTTGTAGGTCCGCGATCTTGCTTTCGATCTGCGCCANATGTTGCTGGGCNATGGCACGGACATCGGCGCTGGCGCGATCCTGATTATCCCAAAGCGCNANCAGGTCGCGGCAATTCTCGATCGTGAAGCCCAAGGCCCGCGCACGGCCCAGAAACGTCAGCTTGTGCACGTCGCTNTCGCAAAAGCTGCGATACCCGTTGGTGTCACGCGCNGGCGTGATCANNCCGATGTCTTCGTAGTAGCGGATGGTCTTGGCAGGCAGACCTGCGCTTTTCGACACGTCACCGATGTTCATGGACGTCTCCTTTCGTTGAATTAGGCGGTTGCTGCGGCGGCGATCCACCGCAGGCGCAGGGCGTTGAACAGGACAAAGACGCTCGACAAAGCCATGGCGGCGGCGGCAAGNACGGGCGACAGCAGCACGCCGAACAGCGGATAGAGCACACCGGCTGCAACGGGGATCAGCAGCGCGTTATAGCCAAAGGCCCAGAAGAGGTTCTGGCGAATATTGCGCATGGTGTGCTGGCTGATGTGCAGGGCGTTCACCACCCCTTGCAGATCGCCCGACATCAGCACCACGTCGGCCGCTTCGATNGCGACATCCGTNCCGGTACCGATGGCGATACCCACGTCGACCCCCGCCAGCGCGGGCGCATCATTGATCCCGTCCCCGACAAAGGCGACCTTGTGGCCCGCNTGTTGCAGGTCCTCCAGCGCGGCGACCTTGCCGTCGGGCAGCACTTCGGCGACCACGGTATCGATCCCCAAACGGTCGGCAATCGCCTGNGCCGTCGCCTTGTTGTCACCGGTGATCATGGCGATTTTCAGCCCCGCTTNGTGCAGTGCCTCCANCGCTTGGGGCGTCGTTTCCTTGATNGGGTCGGCGACGCCGATCATCGCGACAAGCNCCCCATCCACGGCNGCGAAAAGCGGTGTCTTGCCCTCAGCCCCCCATGCTGCCGACCGCCCCTCTGCCGCGGCGAGAGAGACCCCTTCGGCNTCCATGAAACGGTCCGCCCCGACAAGCACGCGACGCCCCTCGACCTCGGCGNGTACACCGTGGCCGGTTTGCGAGGNAAAAGAGGTCACCGCTGCCAGCGACAGCCCCTGTGTTTCGGCATGGCGCAGGATGGCGCTGGCAATCGGGTGCTCTGACTGCGCCTCGACCGACGCGACGAGCCGCAACGCATCGGCCTGCGACCAGCCGTTGAAGACATCCAGATCCGTCACCTCGGGCCGACCGGCGGTNAGCGTGCCGGTTTTATCAAGCGCGATGGTATCGACCTCGGCCAAGACCTGCAGCGCGTCNCCCTTGCGGAACAGCACGCCCATCTCGGCNCCNCGNCCCGTGCCCACCATGATAGAGGTCGGCGTGGCCAGCCCCATCGCACAGGGGCAGGCGATGATCAGCACCGCGACGCTTGCCACCAGAGCGTGCCCCAAGGACGGCTGCGGCCCGAACGCCAGCCAGACAAGGAAGGTGGCCGCGGCAATCGCCATGACGACGGGCACGAACCACATGGTGATGCGGTTGACCATATCCTGCACCGGCAGCTTTGCGCCTTGGGCGTCCTCGACCATGCGCACGATCTGCGACAGGGTCGTGTCCGCGCCGACATGGGTCGCGCGGTAGACCAGCGCGCCGGTGCCATTCACCGTCCCCCCGACCACACGCGTGTCGGGCAGCTTTTCGACGGGCACGGGTTCGCCGGTGATCATGCTTTCATCGACATAGGAACTGCCACGTGTCACGGTCCCGTCGACCGCGATCTTTTCACCGGGGCGCGCATGGATCAGATCGCCGACGGTGATCGCGTCGATCGCAACCTCTGACACGTTGCCGTCCCGCTCTACCCGCGCGGTTTTGGGGCGCAGCCCGACCAGCTTGCGGATCGCTTGCCCTGTCTGGCCCTTGGCCCGCGCCTCTAGCGTGCGCCCCAGCAGGATCAGCGTGACGATCATCGCGGCGGCTTCGAAATAGACCGCTTGCGCACCGGCGGGCAGCAACTGTGGCAAGAACAGCGCCACGGTGGAAAAGCCCCATGCCGCCGTGGCCCCCAGAAACACCAGAGAGTTCATGTCAGGCGTGCGTTTCAACAGCGCTGGCACGCCGGTGACAAAAAAGCGCCGCCCGGGCCATGCCAGAACGATGGTGGTCAGCACGAACTGGATCGACCAGCTCAGCTGCTGCCCCAGCGTCGACATCACCCAATGGTGGAACGCGGGGATCATATGGCCGCCCATCTCGAGCACAAACACCGGCAGGGTCAGCGCCGCGGCGAGCAGCGTCATACGTTTAAGATGCGCGGCTTCTTCAACCTTGCGGTCCGGCGCGGGGGAAGATGCGGTGTCTGTCACAGGGGTGGCGGGGTAGCCCGCGGCTTGCGCAGCCTGCACAATGGCGGCATCCGGCTCTGCGGTAAGCGACTGCACCACAGCCTCTTCCCGGGCGAGGTTGACGCTGACATCGACCACACCCGGCACGGCCGCCAAGGCGCGTTCGACCCGCCCGACGCAGGATGCACAGGACATGTTTTCAATGGTATAGCGCCGCGTTTGCACGGTGGCGGGGTAGCCGGCGGTCGCAAGTGCGGCGACGGCGTCCTTGGGGTCGAAACCCGATGCCACCTGCAGCGACGCCGTTTCCGAGGCGAGGTTCACGCGGGCGTCCTGCACACCCTCCACGCGTCCAAGCGCGGTCTCGACCCGCCCCACGCAAGAGGCGCAATTCATACCGCCAATGCCAAAATTTATCGCAACTACATCGCCCATCAGCCGTCTCCTTGGGGTGTCTTGCCCCTCAGATAGAGCTTCTAGTTAATGGAAGGTCAAGCGGTGATATGGATTTTATTCTATTTCGCTGCAGATTCCGGTGTCTGCCACAGGCCGGTTAAGACTTTGGAAAGACATCTGCGCGATGGTGAGCGTCAAACGACAAGCGGAGGGTGTGTATCGACGGATGCAGTCAAAAACACTGGTGATCAAGGGAAAAGGCGGATTGGGCAACCGCATCCTGTCTGCGATCTCGGGTCTGGTTTACGCCGATCTCTCCGGCCGCAAGCCAGTGATCGACTGGCGCGACGGCAGCTATGCGCCGCTTGGCGAAAATGCTTATCCGCTGCTGTTCCAGTCTCCGATCAAGGACGAAGCGATTGGGGGGGCCACAATGGATGACGGGGCCGATGTTTGCCCCGCGATCTGGGCTGGCAATCTGCATCGCCAGCCCCAAGACATGATCGACACCTATATGCCGCGGTCGCATTCAAACCCCTGGGGCTATCGGCGGCTTTGCGTGGACCTCAAGCGGCTGGACCAGTCTCAGGCGGTGGCGGTCTATTGGTCTTACCTGCCAAAGCTGAGCCGCATGCGACAACACCTGCGCCGGGATGCACGCTTTGCCAAACGGGGGGAACGCGAGGTTTTCGCCAATTATCTCGGCCGCTATTTTACCCCCAACGCACGGGTCCGCAATGCGCTATCGCACATGCGCCCCACGGCAGAACTGCCAAGCATCGGGGTTCATATCAGGTTCACCGATCGAAAAATCCCGCTTGGCCCGGTGCTAAAGACCCTGGAGCAGCTAAAGGCCCGCCATCCGAACGCGACTATCTTCCTTGCGACGGACAGTGCCGAGATAGAGGATCGTTTGAAGCGTGCGTTCGACAGGGTCATAACCCATCCCAAACGGCTAGGCCCTGCCGGCGCGCGTTTGCATGGGCCGGATACAACATGCAACCCCCTGCAAGAGGCGGAAAATGCCCTAATTGACATGTGGCAATTGTCACGTTGTGATCACCTGATCTATTCCCGCCGCTCGACCTTCTCTGTCACCTCTGGCTACCTGGGGCGTTTTGCCCCTGCGCGTATCCACGATGTCGAACGGTATTCTCCGACGCTTTGGGCGAAGGAACTGTTGCAACGCTACGCTTGATCATACCCCCGCAACCATGTCTTACGGGCGGCCCAGACCGCTGCCCAATGCGCCGCCCGCGCCCGTCTTTGCGCATTGCGCGAAGCCACGAACGGCCGCGTGGCCAAATACCGAAGCGCCGACCAAAGCCACATCAGAAAGACCCCAGCCCCCTGCTGCCACGCCGGCCAGTGATCGCGGACCAATGACGCACGCGACGTCATCACCGCGATCGCCTTTACCTCTGTCACCGCGGTAGAGGCCCCAACATGATGCACAATCTGCGCCTTCGGCGTGATCAGCGGCTGATACCTCAAACGAATCGCGCGCAGGCAAAGATCGGCATCCTCGCCATACATAAAATATTTCTCCGAAAAGCCGCCCAGTTGATGCCACAAGGAACGGTCGATCAACAGAAAACACCCCACAACGATATCGACAGGGCGCACAGAATCCCGCGGCCAGCGCCCGTAGGCTTCGGGGTTAAACACCGCGCTGCGCGGAAAAGCAGTGCTGAGCCCGATCGCTTTGAACAACAGGCTGGCCACGGTGGGCCGCGCCCAACAAGACGCGATATTAAGCGACCCGTCAGCATAAATGGTGCGCCCACCCCATATCCCCGCCTGCGGATTTTCGCGCGCAAAGGCGACGAGTTGATCGACCGCATCGGTATGAAGTTCGGTATCAGGGTTCAGCAACAGTAGATAATCGGAACAACACTGCTGCGCGGCAAGATTATTCGCGCGCGCGAAGCCCAGATTCTGCGCCGAGCGGACCAGACGAACCTGCGGAAACGCCGCAGCTATCGCGTCTGCCGAACCGTCAGAGGAGGCGTTATCCCAAACAATACACTCAAATTGAGTCAACTGCGTGTGTTCATACAGCGTTTCTATCGCCCTAAGCGTCANTTCCCGCGTGTTGTAGCTGACGATCACGACACTAAGGGCAGGCCCGCGATCAANCGTCGCCNGCTTCAGCACCCCGTCGCCCGCAAGATGACACCCACGGTTGCCTTTAGTATTCGCAGATCCTCGGACAGTGACAGGGNGCTGAAGTATTGCGTGTCGAAANCNGCGCGCTCTGAAAACCTTGCTCTGTTCCGGGATGANACCTGCCAGTTCCCACTGATCCCCGGCCGCAGGCTTTCGTAGTGGTCACCCTGATAAAGCCCCCTTTGAGACACCAACATGGGTCGGGGCCCGACGAGGCTCATCTCTCCTCTCAGCACGTTAANGAACTGNGGNAGTTCATCCAGTGACGTGCACCGCAAGAACCGGCCCACCGTTGTGACACGGGGATCGTGGCGCAGCTTCTGGNTTTGTCGCCATTCATCCCTGGCCTTTGGATTTTGTGCTAAATAGTCTCTTAACGANTGCGGATCNTGGGGNTGCATTGTTCGCAGCTTCCACATNTTGAAGACCCGCCCATCNTTGCCGACGCGTTCNTGGGTGAAGAACGGAGACTGCCCAGTTGCTGCCACAAGACAGGCAAGAAGGCAGATCACGAGAACCACGATCGGTGCNGATAAAATGCAAAAGACGATGTCAAAACAGCGCTTGCCATATAGATGATAAAGCTCCCGATGCAGATCGCTCCGCTGCAGGGTGTCCACGCGTGGATAGGCTTGGCGTTTAAAGACATTTGTATGATGCACCGGAAACTCCTTCTTCGGCTCAGGCCCGGGGGAAAGGTCGATGCATCAATGGTTATGGGGACAGGCTTACTGTGGGGTTAAGGAAAAACATCCAATTTGAATGACTGTGTAGAAAAGCCGTTCATCATGACGTGTTCCAACCACGAAGNCGGCTATGAACCCGTTCCATTGCATGATGTAATTTACGGTAAACTATGGTTTGCGCCGGCCACTCAGCGCAGGCGCTTGTCGCCAAGTCGCGTATATGCCGCCAAGAGATGCGGTTCGGACGAAGACCATGCCAGCGCATTCACGACCCTCTCGCGCCCGGCCTTCCCCATCGCCGCTCTTANTGACGGNTCGTCGATGAGCTGTTTAATGCAATCGGCAAATCGGATCGGATCATTTGAAGCCGCGTAGAGGGAGGCCGTTTCGGCGGTGCGCCGACCTTCGGTCAGGTCGAACTGAACGACAGGTTTGCCCAGCGCCATGTATTCAACCACCTTGTTCATTGATGATATGTCGTTCATCTCATTGCAGGGATCTGGGGCAAGACCAACATCTATCGTGTTCAAGGCGTCCACCAAAGCGCGTCCATAAAGTGCGCCGGTGAACGTAAAGTAACCCGTCAGCCCAAGGTCATCGACCTGACGTTTCATGTCAGGCAATGAGGGACCAAAGCCGATAATCAAAAAGTGGATATCGCGCGTGCCCGAGGTCACAAGGTGATGCGCCGCGGAAAGCAACAGATCCATNCCCTCCTGCTGTCCGATCACGCCGACNTACCCAAGNAGCGTCTNTCCCTCGCGCCGGTATCTCTGCGACCCTGGCCCGGGCGTAAAATCTGTNAGATTCGGAGCGGAGCGCACAACGAATATGTCNTCGTGGCATTTGCCGCCCCGTGTCATCGCGATTTCGCGAAAGCTTTCATTCGGNGATATNACCANCGATGCAGCACGGTAGCTGAGCAATTCACACTTTCGCATGACGTGGTAACCTACGCCTTGNTTNNNAAACTTGGCNACAAAAAGTTCTGGGCAGACATCGTGCTGGTCATACACATAAGAAACGCCCTTGCGTCGGTACCACATGGCAAGAAGGCAGATTAGATCAGGTGGATTGCACCCGTGGATCGCCTGAAAAGGATTTTGCCGCCAAATACGCCGCGCAAGCCGAAACCAATGCCAGATTGCGCTAGCATATTCCCTTGCATATGAAACCGCGCCGCCCCCGGTTTCAGGAGNAGCGGGGTACCGGTAAATATCCACNCCTTCGCGCCGTTCAAATGGCGCAACCCATCCCTGACCCNTGGGCGAAATGATAGAGACTTGGTAGCCNGCGNGGACCAANGTCGTCGCTTCCAGCCAGACCCGGCGATCGAGCGGCACTGGTAGGTTTTCAACCACGATCAAGATATGACGCACGGGCGGTTCGGGCATAGGTCCTTCAACATCAGAATCAGATTGGCGTCCGTTTTGGCAGCCACGGGTGAACATGAAGTTAATTCCGAAGCGCCGTCGCCCTAAGTTGTCTCCAATAGGAAACATCGCCGGTCGGTTCCGCCAATTACCCAGTATTTGCATCAATCTTGCTTGATTTGGGGGCTTGCCGCGCCCTTTCGCCCCGCGTATTCCGGCACGTGGGACACCCTTCCCCAACGAAGGGCGCTTATCTGAAAGGGTAGCTACATGGCTATTACGACACCGACCTCGCGGCCCACGAATCCGCGTTTTTCCTCTGGCCCGTGCGCCAAACCCCCCGTTTATGACCTGACCAAGCTTGCGAGCGCGCCTTTGGGGCGTAGCCACCGCGCGGCACCGGGCAAAGCGAAATTGCTTGAAGCAATTGAAACCACCCGCGAAATTCTGGGCGTGCCTGCCGANTATAAGATCGGCATCGTTCCGGCGTCTGACACTGGCGCTTATGAAATGGCGATGTGGTCGTTGCTGGGCGAACGCCCTGCGGAAATGGTCGCATGGGAATCCTTCGGCGCAGGCTGGGTGACCGACGCCGTGAAACAGCTCAAGATCGAGCATACGGTACATACCGCGGATTATGGTCAAATTGTCGACATGTCGGCGTTGAACTACGACAACGACGTGTGCTTCACTTGGAACGGGACAACCTCTGGCGTGCGCGTCCCAACGGGCGATGTTATCCCTGCCGACCGCAAGGGGCTGACNCTATGCGATGCGACATCGGCTGCCTTCGCGATGGATCTGCCGTGGGACAAACTGGATGTGACGACNTTCAGCTGGCAGAAAGTTCTGGGCGGCGAAGCAGCACACGGCATGCTGATCCTCAGCCCTCGTGCCGTCGAGCGGCTTGAAAACTATACGCCTGCTTGGCCCCTGCCCAAGATCTTCCGCCTGACCAAAGGTGGCAAGCTGATCGACGGGATTTTCAAGGGCGAGACGATCAACACGCCTTCGATGCTTTGCGTTGAAGATTACCTGCTGGCGCTTGATTGGGCGAAATCCGTCGGCGGCCTGCAAGGTCTGATCGCGCGCGCCGATGCGAATACGGCAGCGATCACGGATTTTGTGGACACGCATGACTGGATCGAATTCCTNGCGGTTGATCCGGCGACACGGTCGAACACATCGGTCTGCCTGAAATTCAATGACGACCGGATCACAGACGGCGCAGCCTTCGCAAAAGCTGTCGCGAAACGTCTCGCGGACGAGGATGTCGCATTGGACATCGGNGCCTACCGCGATGCCCCTGCCGGTCTGCGGATCTGGTGCGGCGGCACCGTCGAAACCTCTGACATCCAGGCCATGCTGCCTTGGTTGGAATGGGCTTTCGAAGCCGAGATCAACGCTTAATTTCGGGTTCCCCGCTTGGCGATCACGCCAGGCGGGTGGCTANCCCACGCCCCCCCTTCTATTCAAAAAAGGAGCGCCAATCATGGCCCCCAAAGTGCTTATTTCCGACAAACTCTCGGACGCCGCCGTTCAAATCTTCAAAGACCGCGGCATTGACGTNGACTTCCAACCCGATCTTGGCAAAGACAAGGACAAGCTTGCCGCTGTGATCGGCGATTACGACGGGCTCGCCATCCGGTCCGCGACGAAAGTGACCGAAAAGATCCTCGCCAATGCGACCAACCTCAAGGTGATCGCCCGCGCCGGTATCGGCACCGATAACATCGACAAGGATGCGGCCTCGAAAAAGGGTGTCATCGTCATGAACACCCCCTTCGGCAACATGATCACCACGGCAGAACANGCGATTGCGATGATGTTCGCCGTTGCCCGCCAAATCCCCGAGGCTTCGGCCTCCACCCATGCCGGCAAATGGGAAAAGTCCAAATTTATGGGGGTCGAGCTTACGGGCAAGACCCTTGGCGTAATCGGTGCCGGCAACATCGGCGGCATCGTCTGCGATCGCGCCCGCGGCCTGAAGATGAAAGTCGCGGCCTATGACCCCTTCCTGAGCGAGGAAAAAGCCAAGAAGATGGGTGTCGAGAAAGTCGAGCTGGACGATCTGNTGGCGCGCGCNGACTTCATCACGTTGCACGTGCCTTACACGGATCAAACCGCAAATATCCTGTCCAAGGAAGCCTTGGCGAAAACCAAAAAAGGTGTGCGGATCATTAACTGTGCCCGCGGCGGCCTGGTCGACGAAGAAGCATTGGCCGAAGCGCTGAAATCCGGCCATGTCGCTGGCGCAGCCTTCGACGTGTTCAAGGAAGAGCCCGCGACCGAAAACCCGCTGTTCGGCCTCCCCAACGTCGTCTGCACCCCCCACCTTGGGGCCGCCACGACTGAAGCACAGGAAAACGTGGCACTTCAGGTCGCTGAACAGATGTCCGACTACCTGCTGACTGGTGCCGTCACAAACGCCCTGAACATGCCGTCCGTCACCGCCGAAGAGGCAAAGGTCATGGGCCCGTGGATCACTTTGGCGGGTCACCTTGGGGCCTTCATTGGCCAGATGACGGATGAAGCCGTGAAGGCGATCAACATCCTTTACGACGGTCAGGTGTCCGAGATGAACCTGAACGCGCTGAACTGCGCGGTCGTGGCGGGCATCATGAAACGTGCCAACCCCGACGTGAACATGGTCAGCGCCCCCGTTGTTGCGCGCGAAAAAGGCATCCAGATCAGCACCACCAATCAGGACAAATCCGGTGTCTTCGACGGCTATGTGAAAGTGACCGTTGTCACCGAGAAACGTGAACGGTCGATCGCGGGCACCGTGTTCTCGGATGGCAAACCACGGTTCATCCAGATCAAAGGCATCAATATCGAAGCCGAAGTTGGTGCGCATATGCTCTACACCACCAACAACGACGTGCCCGGCATCATCGGGACGCTGGGTCAGACCCTGGGTGCGAACGACGTGAACATCGCGAANTTCACCCTCGGCCGGTCCACCGCCAAAGGGGAGGCGATTGCTTTGCTCTATATTGACGGCCCACTGCCCGAGAAAGCGCTGAAAGACCTGCGTGATACAGGTCTGTTCAAACAGGTCAAAGAGCTCGAATTCGAAGTCGCCTAAGACCCACAGCGCATCAAANAANCGCAAAGCGCCCCCNTCACCGGGGGCGCTTTTGTTTTGCCTGCTTCCAATTGGCCTAAATCCCGGGGGAGCAGCCAAAGGCTGCGGGGGCAGCGCCCCTACAGGCTCNCCCCTACCGCTGACCCCGACGCATCACGCGCCGGTCCAGTCCAGCACCACTTTGCCAGAGGCCCCCGATTTCATCGTCGCAAACCCCGTCTGGAAGTCGTCGACGTCAAAACGATGGGTGATGATCTCACTCACGTCCAAGCCGTTTTCCAGCATGGCGATCATCTTGTACCACGTCTCGAAGATCTCGCGGCCATAGACCCCTTTGACGGTGATCGCCTTGAACACGATGCGCGACCANTCGACGGGCGATTTNCCCGGCGGGATGCCCAGCATCGCGATCCGCCCGCCCATGGTCATNGCCTCTACCATCTGATCCAGNGCNACCTGATTGCCCGACATCTCCATCCCGACGTCGAAGCCCTGTTTCATCTTCAGCCGCGCGATGACATCGGCAAGGTCTTCGTGACGCACGTCGACGGGGACGACATCGGCGACCTTGGCGGCGAGCTCTAGCCGGGCGGGGTTCACATCCGTGATCACCACATGACGCGCACCGACGTGGCGGGCGACCGCTGCGGCCATGATACCGATGGGGCCNGCACCGGTGATCAGCACATCTTCCCCCACCAGATCAAAGCTCAGCGCGGTGTGTACCGCATTGCCAAGCGGGTCGAGGATCGCTCCGATATCGTCCGAAATCGTGTCGGGCAGCGGGACNACATTGAACGCGGGCAGCCGCAGATATTGCGCGAAGGCACCNTGTTCATTCACGCCGATACCACGCGTGGCGGGATCAAGGTGGAACTTGCCGGACCGCGACTGGCGCGAGGTTTTTCCGATCAGATGCCCCTCGCCCGAGCAGCGCTGCCCGATGGTCAGATCCGTGACATTGCGGCCCAGTTCCACAATCTCTCCGGCAAATTCATGGCCGGTGATCAGCGGGACAGGCACNGTATTCTGCGCCCATTCATCCCAGTTCCAGATGTGGATATCCGTGCCNCAGATGCCGGTTTTGTTGATCTTGATCAGCACGTCATCCGGCCCGATTTCCGGCACCGGCGCGCGGGTCATCCACAGCCCCTCGCGGGGCTCGGACTTACACAGCGCCTTCATTTCGTTGCTCATGACAGAACCCCACAGGCTTTGCCCGCCACCTTGAAGGCTTCGAGCGCGCGGTCGAGCTCATCGCGGGTCAGCGCGGCATTCATCTGGGTNCGGATGCGGGCCTGACCGCGGGGCACAACGGGAAAGAAAAAGCCGCTGACATAGACGCCTTCCTCGAACAGGCGCGCTGCCATATCCTGCGCCAACTGCGCCTCGCCCAGCATCACGGGGATGATCGGATGTTCACCGGGCAGNAGGTCAAAGCCGAGATNGGTCANCCCCTCGCGCCAGTATTTCGCNTTCTCGAACAGTTGCNTGCGACGATCGTCCCCTTGTTCGACCAGTTCAAGCGCCTTGATCCCGGCCATGACAATCGACGGCGGCAGTGAATTCGANAANAGATAGGGCCGCGCGCGTTGGCGCAGCAGGTCGATCACGGGCTGCGGCCCTGCGATATAACCGCCGATGGCCCCGCCAAGCGCCTTGCCCAAGGTGCCTGTCAGGATATCCACATCGACCCCGAAGTGCGCTGGCGTGCCCTCCCCCTTCGGGCCCATAAAGCCTGTCGCGTGGCAGTCGTCGACCATCACCAGCGCTTCGTATTTCTCGGCCAGTTTGGTGATTTCGGGCAGTTTCGCCAGATAGCCGTCCATGCTGAACACGCCGTCGGTGGCGATCATGATAAACCGCGCGCCTTCCTCGCGGGCGAGCTTGAGCTGACCNTCAAGGTCGTCCATGTCCGAGTTGGCATAGCGGTAGCGTTTGGCTTTGCACAGGCGGATGCCGTCGATGATCGAGGCGTGGTTCAGACTGTCCGAGACGATNGCGTCCTCTGGCCCGAACAGGGGCTCGAACAGCCCGCCGTTGGCATCAAAGCAAGCCGCAAACAGGATAGAATCGTCTTTCCCGAGGAAGGCCGCCAGCTTTTGTTCCAGCTCGCGGTGGATGTCCTGTGTGCCACAGATAAANCGGACAGAGGCCATGCCGAACCCCTTGGGGTCCATCGCGTCACGGGCNGCNGCGATGAGATCGGGGTGGTCNGCCAGCCCCAGGTAGTTGTTTGCGCAAAGNTTNATCACCTGACGCCCGCCCACCGTGATCTCACCGGATTGGGGCGAGGTGATCATGCGCTCTTGCTTCATCATACCGTCCGCGGCGATGCCGGACAGNGTGGCGTTGACGTGATCTAGGTAGGCTTGGGTCATGATAGAACTCCTTTTCTCAGGCAGGTTCTATCATATCGGANACGGTTCCGAAATAGAGGAAATCCCTTATAGCGGATTTTTTCCTATATCATGGATNCTCACACCATAGCCCAAACGGTCAGGCGTCCTGCACGACCAGAAAAGCCCGAACAGGNCCATCTGTCGCAGCGATCCGGTGNGGGACATCNGCNGGATANCGCGCNGTGTCGCCNGCGTGGACAGTGCCGACGGCNTCGCCGCTNCGCAGTTCTACCGTGCCTTGCGACACGGTCAGATGCTCGCGCGCGCCGCGGGTATGGGGCTGGCTGTCCAGCATGCCGCCTGCATCGATCAACAGTTCGTAAACCTCGTGTTTGCCAGCCTCTTCGGGGGGCGACAGGATGCGGATGCGGCAGCCGGAGCCGAGATTGTTGATCGTCGGCACCTCGGCCGCGCGCANAACCTCGATCTGCGCGGGCGTTGGCGCGCTGTCCAGAAGGCCCGCGAAATCNACCTGNAGCGCACGGGTCAGGTTCCACAGGGTGGCGATGGTGGGGCTGCTTTCACCGCGTTCGATCTGGCTGACCATGGACCGCGACACGCCCGAAAGCTTGGCCACCGCATCAAGGCTCAGGCCCTGAGCGGTGCGCGCGGCCTTCAGGCGGGCGGGAAGTTGCGTCAGTATAGCGTCTGGATTATCCGTCATGCCGGATAGATGGGCCGCAGGGTGCCCCGCTGTCAATGGCAGGCGCTAGCTGAGCGCCTGTAAAATCGCGATAATCCCCGTCGCCGTCCCTGCCCCGACAATAGCGGAAAGAATGATCCACCGGCGGAATGCAGGACGTTGTGGCGGCGTTTCGTCTTGCTGCCGGATCAACGCATTTTCGACAAGCGCAGGCAGACGCGGGCCAAAACGGGCGAGGACCATAGCGGTCTTGCTCAGATCCTTGATCACAGCACGGGGGCCGATGGACTTAGAGATGTAGTCCGTCACGATCGGGTTCGACACTTCCCAGATGTTGATATGCGGGTTGAGCGAACGGGCGACGCCTTCGACGACGACCATGGTGCGCTGAAGCAAGATCAGTTCTGTCCGTGTTTCCATGCCGAAACGTTCCGTGACCTCGAACAGGTAGGTCAGCAGCCGCGCCATCGAAATGCGGGTCGCGTCCATGCCAAAGATAGGCTCCCCCACGGCGCGCAGGGCGCGGGCGAATTCGTCAACATCCTTGTCGGCAGGCACGTAGCCCGCTTCGAAATGCACCTCTGCCACCCGTTTGTAATCCTTGCGGATAAAGCCGAACAGGATCTCGGCATATACGCGGCGGGTGTATTCATCGATGTGGCCCATAATGCCGAAATCATAGGCGATGATATCGCCGTTCGGCGCGACCTTGAGGTTGCCCTGATGCATATCCGCGTGGAAATACCCGTCGCGCAGCGCGTGGTTCAGGAACAGCTGCAACACGCGGTCGCCAAGCGCCACACGGTCATGGCCCGCGGCATCAATCGCGGCGTTGTCGCCCATCGGGACGCCATCTGCCCAGCCCAGGGTCATGACGCGGCGGGCAGAATATTCCCATTTGATCGCCGGCAGTTGGAAGCCGGCATCGCCTTTGGTGTTCGCCGCAAATTCCGACGCGGCTGAGGATTCGAGCCGCAGATCCAGCTCGCCCCGCACCACACCATCGAAATGTTCGATCACCTCCATCGGGCGCAAGCGGCGCGATCCGGGCGAGAAAAGTTCGACCATTCGCGCGGCAAGATAGAAGGCATCGACATCCTTGCGAAAGGCTTTCTCGATCCCCGGACGCAGCACTTTGACAGCGACGTCTTCCTGCGTTTCGGCGATGGTGGCGCGGTGCACCTGCGCGATAGAGGCGGCGGCGACGGGCTCGCTAAAATCAGAGAATATCGCATCGACCGGCAGGCCGAGCTCTTTTTCGACTTCTGCCTTGGCCTGTTCGATGGAAAACGGCGGCAGCTTGTCTTGCAGCACGCGCAGTTGCACGGCCAGCTCGTCGCCCACAACATCGGGGCGGGTAGAGAGCACCTGACCGAACTTGATGTAGGCAGGGCCAAGCGCGGTCAGCGCACGGGTCGCGGGCGGCATGGACGGATCACCGGCATAGCCCAGAAACTTGAACGGTTTGCCAAGCGCCTTGGCGACAAAGCGTAATGCGGGCGTTGCATCAAAGGCGTCCAGCACGACATTCATCGCGCCGGTCCGCTCCAAAGTTGCACCGGTGCGGATCAACCGCCAGATATTATGAGGTCCGCGCATGGGTTAAATCTTCCAACCAGAATGAAGCGCCGCGATCCCCAGCGACAGGTTCCGGTACTTCGCCTGCCCAAAGCCCGCGGTGCGCAGCATGCCGAGGAAGGTTTCCTGATCAGGGAAGTTTCGGATCGATTCCACGAGGTACTGATAGCTGTCGCGGTCGTTCGCGATCATCTGCCCCATGCGGGGGATGACGTTAAAGCTATAAAGGTCATAGGCTTTCTGCATCATCGGATTGGGCAGCTGGCTGAATTCAAGCACCATGAGACGCCCGCCGGGNCGCAGCACGCGGTAGGCTTCGTTCAGCGCTTCTTGGGGGCGGGTGACGTTCCGGATGCCAAAGCTGATGGTATAGACGTCAAAGGTATTATCCTCGAACGGCAGCGCCATGGCGTCGCCGACGACCCAATCAAGGCTATCGGCCATCGCTGCGGCCTCTGCCCGTTTGCGCCCTTCGACCAGCATCGGTTCGGTCAGATCCAGCACGGTGGCGTGGCCCGATCCGGCACGGCCCAGAAACTTGAACGACACATCGCCGGTCCCCCCGGCGACATCCAGCAGCTTTTGACCGGCGCGCGGTGCCAGCCAATCCATCATCGCCTCTTTCCAGACGCGGTGGATGCCGACGCTCATCACATCGTTCATGATGTCGTATTTGCTGGCCACAGAGTTAAAGACACCCTGCACGCGCCCGGCCTTGTCGCTTTCGGCTACGGTTTCAAATCCGAAATGAGTGGTTTTGTCGCTGTCGTTTGTCATGGGGTCTTGTAGTCCTTTGATCTGCACCTTTGTTATAGGGCGCGAGGGGGCAGGTACAATGCGCCCCTTTTGTCACAGGGGAAACAACCATGCCTGAGTTGCCAGAGGTCGAAACAGTGCGTCGCGGTCTATCCCCCGTGATGGAGGGTGAGGTGATCGCCCGCGCCGAGGTAAATCGCCCCGATCTGCGCTGGCCTTTCCCCCCAGATATGGCGGCACGGCTGACAGGACAACGGGTGACCCAGCTGCGGCGGCGGTCAAAATATATCCTCGCCGATCTGTCGTCGGGGGAATCGCTGCTGGTGCATCTGGGGATGTCGGGGCGGATGCTGATCTCGGGCGATCCATTGGGGCAATTTGTGCATGACCACCCCGCCCCCGAGAAACACGATCATGTGGTGTTTCATATGGGCAACGGTGCGCGGGTGACCTTTAACGACCCGCGCCGCTTTGGCGCGATGGACNTGTTGGACACTGCCAGCGCTGACAGCCACAAGCTGCTGTCGTCGATCGGGCCGGAGCCTTTGGGCAATGACTTCCACGAGGACCACCTGATTGCCGCGCTCAAGGGCAAGAATACCCCGATCAAGACCGCGCTACTGGACCAGCGGATCGTGGCGGGGCTGGGAAATATCTATGTCTGCGAAACCCTTTACCGTGCGGGCATCCACCCCGCGCGCAAGGCGGGGCGGATCGCGGCGAAACGGGTGGGCAGCCTGGTCCCGATCATCCGCGATGTGCTGAACGAGGCGATTACCGCAGGCGGGTCCACCTTACGCGATTTCAAACGCGCGGACGGTGAATTGGGCTATTTCCAGCACAGCTTTGACGTGTACGGCCGCGAGGCAGAACCCTGCCGCAGTGAAGGCTGCACCCATCAGATTGCGCGAATCGTCCAGTCGGGGCGGTCTTCCTTCTACTGCCCGCAATGCCAAAGATAACTTGAAACACCCCACCCCCGTGGTATGCACATCTTTCAAAGCGTAACAAACGAGAGCATTCTTGATGGCTTATGAAACGATCACGGTCGACGTCGACAACCACATCGCGCTTGTCACGCTGAACCGTCCCGATGCGATGAACGCACTGAATGACCAGCTGATGACCGAGCTGGCCGATGCGTTGAAATCGGCTCAGGAAAACGAAAAAGTCCGCTGCATCGTGATCACCGGCTCGGAAAAGGCTTTTGCCGCCGGTGCCGATATCGCCATGATGCGCGACAAAAGCTTCGTCGATGTCTTTGCCGGTGACCTCTTCACCCCCGAGACAGACCAGATCATGCGCGTGCGCAAACCCATCATTGCTGCTGTGTCGGGCTATGCCCTTGGCGGCGGCTGCGAACTGGCGATGATGTGTGACTTTATCATCTGTTCCGAAAGCGCCAAATTCGGGCAACCTGAAATCAACCTTGGCGTTGTCGCAGGTATTGGCGGCACGCAGCGCCTGACCCGCGCCATCGGCAAATCCAAAGCGATGGACATGAACCTGACCGGCCGCTTCATGGATGCCGCCGAGGCAGAGCGTGCGGGCCTTGTATCGCGCGTCGTCCCCGTCAAGAAACTGATGGAAGAAGCCATGGCCGCCGCCGCCAAGATCGCCGAGAAATCGATGATCTCGACCATGGTGGTAAAGGAAGCCGTGAACCGGTCGTTCGAAGTGCCCCTGCGCGAGGGCCTGCTGTTTGAGCGTCGTATTTTCCATTCGCTGTTCGCGACGGAAGACCAGAAAGAAGGCATGTCNGCCTTCCTTGAAAAGCGCGAAGCGCAGTTCCGGGACAAGTAAATGGCTTTGCGGGTTTGCATTGCGTGTCGGGTTGGACTATAGGCAGCCCTAATACATGCGCGTGCAGCCCGCTCTGGCTAGAATCACCTTATCGGATATCGGTTCCGGTCGTTGGGTTTGTGTCGCGTATTTGCAATTTGAACATACCCAAGATGAAGGCTGATCCTCATGGCAAACACACCTCAGGCTAAAAAACGCGCCCGCCAGAACGAAGCACGTTTCCAAATCAACAAAGCACGTCGTTCGCGCATCCGTACCTTCCTGCGCAAAGTCGAAGAAGCCATCGCATCCGGCGACAAAGAAGCCGCAACTGCCGCTCTGCGCGCCGCTCAGCCCGAGCTGATGCGCGGTGTGACAAAAGGCGTTTTCCACAAGAACACAGCCTCGCGCAAAATGTCGCGTCTGGCGTCGCGGGTCAAAGCACTGGGCTAAGCCCGGTTGACCTAACGTCATCTTTTACAACTTAAAAGCACCGCTTCGGCGGTGCTTTTTTTGTTTCTGTAGCACTCGCATCACGGGAATGAGATTCTTTTGCACCAATCTCTGAGTCAAGTTTGAAGATGTGTTGTATCAGTCCGACCGAGATTGCTAACACTATCAAACGCGATTCACTTCGCTTGGGGGGACAGGCCCGAACGGTTCGAGATATTTGCTAGAATATCGAACATCCGCCGGGGAAATTTGGATGGTCTTGCTAGGGGCCACCTGACGTCTGCAGATGCTGCTGCCAGCACATTTGCCCTGTCTTTTTAAAAACGACGAACGGTGTGTTCGGCAGCGACGTTTGGCGATTTGCTTCGCCAACGCACGCGTCAGGCATGCCTTATGTAAAAATGTCCGAAGGACGGCGGGCCGGTTCTCTGTGTGGGACCGGGNAAACGGTCTGTTGTCTTTTGACTGGGTAAAATAGCGTTTCAGTATGTGCTGAAGCGATCAAAGAATGGGACGGCAGGGCGCATGATGCAGGCAGAATGGACGACAATTCGGGACCGGCTTTTAAAGACGGTTGGACAGAACAACTTTACTACCTGGATTGACCCGCTGACTGTTGGCCCCATCGAAGACGGCATTTGCACGTTGTTCGTGCCGACCAATTTCTTTGGCAACTATGTCAGCCAGAACTTCGCCGATCTGCTGCTGCATGAAATGCAGTCCGAAGACATCAGCATCAGCCGTCTGAAATTCGCGGTCGCCCCACAGGACAAGCCCGCCGCCATTGATCCTGCCCCAGCCCGCCCCAAGCCCGCCGCCGCAGCCCAGCCTGCGAACAGCCAGATCAACGCCGCCCCGCTTGACGCCCGCTTTAGCTTTGACAACTTTGTTGTCGGCAAACCCAACGAACTGGCCCACGCCGCCGCACGTCGCGTTGCCGAAGGTGGCCCCGTCACCTTCAACCCGTTGTTTCTTTATGGTGGTGTCGGCTTGGGCAAAACCCACTTGATGCACGCCATCGCGCAAGAGCTTCAGGTCCGCAAACCCGAACTGAACGTGCTGTATCTGTCGGCTGAACAATTCATGTATCGCTTCGTGCAGGCGCTGCGCGATCGCAAGATGATGGACTTCAAGGAAATCTTCCGCTCGGTCGACGTGCTGATGGTGGACGATGTTCAGTTCATCGCGGGCAAGGACAGCACGCAGGAAGAATTCTTTCACACGTTCAACGCCCTCGTGGATCAGAACAAACAGATCATTATTTCCGCAGACCGCGCCCCGGGCGAGATCAAGGATCTTGAGGATCGCGTAAAATCGCGTCTGCAATGCGGTCTGGTCGTTGACCTGCATCCGACCGACTACGAACTGCGTCTTGGCATTCTGCAAAACAAGGTGGAAGCGCAGCGCAAGAACTACCCCGGTCTTGAGGTCGAAGCTGGCGTGCTCGANTTTCTGGCGCATCGCATCACCACCAACGTCCGCGTGCTGGAAGGCGCGTTGACCCGTCTGTTCGCCTTTGCATCGCTTGTCGGCCGCGAGATCAACATGGACCTGACGCAGGATTGTCTGGCCGACGTACTGCGTGCTTCTGAACGCAAAGTCAGCGTCGAAGAGATCCAGCGCAAAGTGTCCGAGCATTACAACATCCGCCTCAGCGATATGGTCGGCCCCAAGCGTCTGCGCAGCTATGCCCGCCCGCGTCAGGTCGCCATGTATCTGTGCAAGAAAATGACCAGCCGATCGTTGCCCGAAATTGGCCGCCGTTTTGGCGGGCGCGACCACACGACCGTAATGCACGGCGTGAAACGTATCGAAGAGCTCAAGCAGAACGACGGTCAGATCGCCGAAGATCTGGAACTGCTGCGCCGCTCTCTCGAGGCTTAAGAGCACCAGCTTGCACAGAAGACACGCGAAGGCCTTGACGGGCCTTCGTTTCGTGCTGAAAAGTCAACAAAACTCTTGTGAATACATTGGTATCGGGTAGTTTGCCCTCCCGGACTGCCGGAATGGAGATGGCATATGAAATTCAGCATTGAACGCGCCGCGCTGCTTAAGGCCGTATCACAGGCCCAATCCGTGGTAGAGCGCCGCAATACCATCCCAATCCTCGCCAACGTGCTGATCGAGGCCGAAGGCTCTGACGCGTCGTTCCGCGCGACCGATCTGGACATCGAAGTGGTCGACAAGGCCGCGGCGCAGGTCGAACGTGCCGGTGCGACCACGGTTTCCGCGACCACATTGCATGAAATCGTGCGCAAGCTGCCTGATGGCGCGTTGATCAGCCTGACCGCCGACAGCGCCGCGGGGCGTCTGACGGTCGAAGCAGGCCGGTCCAACTTCTCGCTCGCGACATTGCCGCGCGAAGATTTCCCCGTCATGGCGACTTCTGAATACCAGTCGAACTTCAAGGCCCCTGCCCCCGTGCTGCGCCGTCTGTTCGACAAATCCAAATTCGCCATCTCGACCGAAGAAACACGGTACTATCTGAACGGCGTTTACATGCATATTTCGGACAGCGAAGGNAGCAAGGTGCTGCGCTGCGTTGCCACCGATGGCCACCGTCTGGCCCGCATTGACGCGCCCATGCCTGAGGGTGCCGCCGAAATGCCCGGCGTGATCGTGCCCCGCAAAACCGTGGGCGAGCTGCGCAAGCTGCTGGACGACGACGATATGGAAATCGCCGTTTCCGTGTCCGAGACCAAAATCCGCTTTGCCACACCGGACATCACGCTGACCTCCAAGGTCATCGACGGGACGTTCCCCGACTACACCCGCGTGATCCCGCAGGGCAATACCCGCAAGATGGAAGTCGACGCCAGCGATTTCGCCCGCGCCGTAGACCGTGTTGCGACCGTAAGCTCCGAACGGTCCCGCGCCGTCAAGCTGCAACTGGACGAAGATCGTCTGGTGCTGTCCGTCAACGCGCCTGACAGCGGTGCCGCCGAGGAAGAACTGGTCGTTGCCTATGCCGACGAACGGCTGGAGATCGGGTTTAACGCGAAATACCTGCTTGAGATCGCAAGCCAGGTAGACCGTGAAAACGCCGTGTTCCTGTTCAACTCCTCCGGTGATCCGACGTTGATGCGCGAAGGCAATGATATGTCTGCGGTCTATGTCGTTATGCCGATGCGTGTGTGACGCTGACAGGCTACGTCGAACATCTTAACGCATTCATACCAATCGTATGAGCGGCCTTTACCTCTCCCAGCTGACGCTGTCGCATTTTCGCTCGCATAAACGTGCGGTGATCGATTGCGACGCGCGGCCTGTGTCTATTTTCGGGCCCAATGGCGCGGGAAAGACCAATATTCTGGAAGCCGTGTCTTTGTTGTCCCCCGGCCGCGGCCTGCGCCGGTCAAGCGCGTCGGATATGACGCGCAGGCCAGAGGCGCTTGGCTGGAAGATCACCGCACATCTGCACAGTCTGGGCCAGATCCACGAGGTCGAGATCTGGTCAGAAGCAGGTGCCGCGCGGCAGGTGCGGATTGACGGCAAGGCGACGGCGCAGACCGGATTAGGGCGCATTGCGCGGGTGCTGTGGCTGATCCCGTCGATGGATCGTCTGTGGATCGAAGGCGCCGAAGGTCGCCGCCGTTTCCTTGACCGCATGACGCTCAGCTTTCTGCCTGACCATGCAGATCAGTCGCTTGCCTATGAAAAGGCCATGCGCGAACGCAACCGCCTGCTGAAGGATATGGTGCGCGAACCGTCGTGGTATATCGCGCTGGAACAGCAAATGGCCGAGGCCGGAAGCGCGATCCACGCCAACCGTGTTGCCGCCTTGCAAGCCATCACCGAGGCGCAGGCGCAGGCCGAGACCGCCTTTCCCACCGCGACGCTTGATCTGATCTGCGACATGCCCACCACCGCCGAGGGGCTGCGTCAGGCGCTCGCCGATAACCGGATGCGGGATCTTTCAGCAGGGCGGACCCTGATCGGACCGCATCGCGCCGATCTTGAAGGGATCTATGCCGCCAAGGACGTGCCCGCGCGTGATTGTTCAACCGGAGAGCAGAAGGCCCTGCTGGTGTCGCTGATCCTTGCGAACGCCCGCGCATTGGCCGCGGATTTCGGCGCGCCGCCCCTGCTGCTGCTGGACGAGGTCGCCGCCCATCTGGACGCCAACCGCCGCGCCGCGCTCTATGACGAACTCTGCGCCCTTGGGGCCCAAGCCTGGATGACCGGCACCGGAGAAGAGCTGTTCGACACGCTCGGCCCCCGCGCCCAACGGCTTGAGGTGACAGAGACCCTCGGCCTTTCAACCGCAAGGATGCTTCCATGACCATCGCCCTGCCCGATCTGCTCCTGTACTGCGGCGCCCTTGTGATCCTGTTTCTGACCCCGGGCCCTGTCTGGCTTGCCATCATGGCACGCGCGCTGTCGGGCGGGTTTGGCGCGGCCTGGCCGCTCGCCCTTGGGGTGGCGATCGGTGATATGCTCTGGCCGCTGGTGGCGGTGCTTGGCATCAGCTGGATCCTGTCGGTGTTTGATATGTTCATGCTTGGCATGCGCTGGATCGCCTGTGCCGTGTTCCTGATCATGGGCGTGTTGCTGATCCGCCATGCCGACGCCAAGATCGACCGCGACAACCGTCTGACCCGCCCCGGCGCGTGGGCCGGTTTCGGTGCCGGGTTGCTGGCCATTCTGGGCAACCCAAAGGCCGTTCTGTTCTATATCGGTGTGCTGCCGGGCTTCTTTGATCTGCGCCATGTCACCGCCTTGGACGTGGGCGCGATCATCGCCGCATCCGTCGCGATCCCGTTGTTCGGGAACCTTGCGATCGCCGCTTTAGTGGGCAAATTGCGCGGCCTGATGACCGACCCGGCGACCCTGAAACGCATCAACATCGTGGCCGGTGCGCTGCTGATCTGCGTAGGTTTGCTCATCCCCTTCGTCTAACGCAAAATCTTGTGTCAGGCGCGTGACAATCGTGGCGGAAAACACTATAAATTGGGTAACAAAAGAAGGTTTCCCAATATGTCCGACACCGATCAGCTCCCCGAGGAATATGGCGCAGATTCCATTAAGGTTCTCAAAGGCTTAGAAGCGGTTCGCAAACGTCCGGGCATGTATATCGGTGACACCGATGACGGGTCGGGTCTGCACCACATGGTCTATGAGGTCGTGGACAACGGTATTGACGAGGCGCTGGCCGGTCATGCGGATGCGGTGAACGTCACAATTCACGACGACAGCTCTGTCTCGGTCAGTGACAACGGGCGTGGTATTCCCGTCGGCATCCACCAGGAAGAAGGCGTTTCCGCCGCCGAGGTCATCATGACCCAGTTGCACGCGGGCGGTAAGTTCGACAGCAACTCCTATAAGGTGTCGGGCGGTCTGCACGGCGTGGGCGTTTCGGTTGTGAACGCGCTGTCCGATTGGCTGGAACTGCGCATCTGGCGCGAAGGCAAGGAACATGTCGCGCGCTTTGAAGGCGGTTTCACCACCAAACATCTGGAGGTCGTGGGCCCCACCGAACGCACCGGCACCGAAGTCCGGTTCATGGCCTCGACCGAGACGTTTTCGAACCTCGACTATAGCTTCGAGACGCTGGAAAAACGTCTGCGCGAACTGGCGTTCCTGAACTCCGGCGTGCGCATCATCCTGACCGATGAACGCCCTGCCGAACCTCTGCGGACCGAGCTTTTCTATGAAGGCGGCGTGAAGGAATTCGTGAAATACCTCGACCGGTCGAAAACCTCTGTCATGCCCGAACCGATTTTCATCTCGGGCGAGAAAGACGATATCGGCGTCGAAGTCGCGATGTGGTGGAATGACAGCTACCACGAAAACGTGCTGCCCTTTACCAACAACATCCCGCAGCGTGACGGCGGCACCCACACCGCGGGCTTCCGCGGGGCGCTGACGCGGACAATCAACAACTACGCGCAGTCCTCAGGTATCGCGAAGAAGGAAAAAGTATCCTTCACCGGGGATGACGCCCGCGAAGGCCTGACCTGCGTGCTGTCGGTCAAGGTGCCGGACCCCAAGTTCAGCTCGCAGACCAAGGACAAGCTTGTCAGCTCCGAAGTGCGCCCCGCCGTCGAAGGCCTGGTGAACGAAAAGCTGGCCGAATGGTTCGAGGAAAACCCGCAGATTGCCAAGATCGTCGTCGGCAAGATCATCGAAGCCGCCCACGCCCGCGAAGCGGCGCGCAAGGCCCGCGACCTGACCCGCCGCAAGACCGCGATGGATGTGAACTTCCTTGCGGGCAAGCTCAAGGATTGCTCCGAAAAAGACCCGTCCAAAACCGAAGTCTTTCTGGTGGAGGGTGACTCCGCCGGTGGCTCTGCGCAAACGGGACGCGACCGCCAGACACAGGCGATCTTGCCCCTGAAAGGGAAGATCCTGAACGTCGAGCGCGCCCGGTTTGACCGGATGCTGGGCAGTCAGGAAATCGGTAACCTTGTTATGGCGCTCGGCACCGGGATTGGCCGCGATGAATTCAACATCGATAAACTGCGCTACCACAAGATCGTCATCATGACCGATGCGGATGTTGACGGCGCGCACATCCGCACGCTGCTGCTCACGTTCTTCTACCGTCAGATGCCGCAGCTGATCGAGAACGGCCACCTCTATATCGCGCAGCCGCCCTTGTACAAAGTGTCGCGTGGCAAGTCCGAGGTCTACCTCAAGGATCAGGCCGCGATGGAGGACTACCTGATCCAGCAAGGCATTGAAGGCGCTATGCTAAAACAGGGCAATGGCGAGGAAATCACCGGTCAGGATCTGGCCCGCGTCGTCGATCTGGCCCGCCAGATGCGTCGTGTTCTCGAAGCTTTCCCGACCCATTACCCCCGTCATATTCTGGAACAGGCCGCCATCGCCGGTGCCTTTGTGCCGGGCGCGGTCGATGCTGATCTGCAAGGCGTGGCCGACAAGGTCGCAGAGCGTCTGAACCTGATCGCATTGGAATGGGAACGTGGCTGGCAAGGCCGCATCACCCAAGACCACGGCGTCCGCCTCGCCCGCATCCTGCGCGGCGTGGAAGAGGTGCGCACCCTCGACGGTCGTATGCTGCGGTCGGGCGAGGCCAAACGCTCGGGCGGGTTCACAGAGCATCTGCAAGACGTCTACGGCACGCCCGCCAAACTGGTGCGCAAAGACCGTAGCCAGCTGATCCACGGCCCCATGGACCTGCTGGAAGCGATCCTTGCCGAAGGTGAAAAAGGTCTGTCCCTGCAACGCTACAAAGGTCTGGGTGAAATGAACCCCGATCAGCTGTGGGAAACCACGCTCGACCCCGACGCCCGCACCCTGTTGCAGGTTAAGGTCGCGGATATGGCCGAAGCAGACGACCTTTTCACCAAGCTGATGGGCGACGTCGTAGAACCCCGCCGCGAATTCATCCAGCAAAACGCGCTGAGCGTGGAGAACCTGGATTTTTAAGCGATTGTAGGGAAGCACATATAATTGCGTGGCGCGCATAATCTTGCGCGTCGCAGATGCAGCCAAATACTATAAAATCCTTTTAATCAAATAACTTATTTGATTCACTCAAATACGGAGGGCTTATAGGATCGCGCCAGGCTTGCCGCCTCCCCCTTCAAATCCGAGTGAATATTTTAATTAGCTTTCAATCACTCCATGGCCATTGCCCATGACATTGGACTGGACCCTTTCGCACCGCCCCAATCAGCTCCGCGTTTTATGTTTACAATTACATTCGCTTAGGACAAGCGGCGATTACGGCCCAAACCGGCCGTTCGTCCAGCTTGCGGCGAAATCCCGGTTTGAGCCCATACTGGAACATGCCGCAGCGCCGCATCTTGCAGGTGTAAAAGCGCGGTTCTGGTAGTCGCGTCACAAAGCGGGCCTTCATGGCTCCTCCGGTGTCCGGCACGAGACGACCCCGAACCAACGACCAAAGACATCATTTAAGGATGGAGAAATAGGTTTGAATGATGCCATACTCGTCTCGATGCGAGTGGACTGTCCTGCGCCCGGAAGTATTGGCCGAGCGAGAGGTCCAGTAGCGAAAAAATCCCCGAGCTTGGACGGCGGCGCGAGAGAGGCACAGACATGAGGACTAACCACACGACCACGCCGTCGTCCCTCGCCCCCGATACGTTAGAACTGCTGGAACGCGTGCTCCAAGCGCCGCTTCCTTCCGCCTATCGTGACTGGCTTGCCAAGCAGAACGGGCAAACGCCTGAAAGTCGGCTCGTCACATTTACGGTGAACGGACACGAAACGAGCACCACCCTGCACGCGCTCTATGCCGTGAATTCACAACATACCTACAATGACCTTTGGCATTATTATGCAAACTATGGCCAAGAACTGCGTCCATGGTATCTGAGCATCGGACGTGATGATGGCGGCAACCAGATCGTCATTGCGCTTAAGGGACCGAACCACGGGAAAATCCTATTCCTCGATCATGAAGTTCCACTTGATGTGGGGTTACACGTCATCGCGCCCAGTTTCGAGGCGTTCCTCGCCGGATTGAAGATAGGCTGACATGCGCAAATGCACCTACTTCTACGCGACTCCAGCCGATTTCCATGCCCTGATGGATCTGGTCGAAGCACAGGAGACATTCGTCTACGCCGTTCATCCGGACTGCAAGTCGCCGGACGTTCTTTTATATGGTCGCTCGCGTGAAATACCCGATCTTCTGCGCATGTTCCCAGGTCATTTCGAGCACAGCCTTTACCTTGTGCCGCCGGGCACCCAGGTTCGGGCCTCTGCGTTCCAGAATTACAAGGGCGTGCAATACGCGTTCCGTCCACCGGAGATCTCTTCCGCCGTCGTAATTCAGCTACATGGCGAGCATCCGGACGGCGCACTGATCCGGTCGAATTTTTGGATTCACGGCGCCGCGGCAGATGCCTTGCGGCTCGAGGCCACGATCTATCGAAATATGCGACGCACCTTTCGCAACATGCACGGGCCGAAAGTAGGTCCCTGTGCTTATGCTCAGCTTCTGAACGGGCGGAGATTGACGTGGAACATCAAGGCTCCGTCAGGGGCTGACCTGCGCGCCGAATGAAAACAGCTGCAGACGGGAGAGTGTCACCAATCTGTGGCGGAACTCGACCCATGAGGGTGTCTGTTTTGCGGTCGTTAGTTTGCAGCGCAGCGAACTTCTGCTCTCCGTTGATCGCTGGTTTGGAACTGCCAGACCCGGACGACCGCCATGTTCTGGCGGCAGGCATCAAGTCCTCAACTCAGGTGATCGTCACGCAGAACCACAAGGACTTCCCCGAGGACGTGCTTGAGGAGTTCGACATTATCACCGTGGACCCGGATGAGTTTCTGGCCGATGCGTTTGAGTTGTTCTCGATGGAAACCACTGGCGCACTGCGAACCCTCAGAGCCAGACTGAAAAAACCTCCGATGGATGTCTCAGAGTTCCTGTTGGACCTAACTCGTGCCGGAATGCCTCGCCTCGCGGCGAAGGCACGCGAGCACATCGAATTTTTGTAGGGAAGCATGACCATTCCTGCCGACTTCTTTGGCATTGCTCATGTACAGCAGGCAAGCATCTCCCGGTCGTTCTTCCAGCCTGCGGCAAATGACGGCTTCGAGCCCAAAGTTCCGGACTCGCTGCGCAGTGGCGAATGTCGGTTTCCGGTTCGCACGTCAGCTTTTCCGCCAGATCACTCGGTTTCTGACA
>NZ_NHBI01000010.1:0-55392 GCF_002167505.1 Sulfitobacter sp. TMED3
GCTCTCAGGCAGGAATGGTGACCCCGGCAGGATTCGAACCTGCATCCTGCCCCTTAGGAGGGGGCTGCTCTATCCAGTTGAGCCACGGGGCCACGGGTTTGGCTTAGCGCAAAACGGGGTGGTGATCCAGCCACACTGCACGGTGGTATGGCGGCGCTGTGATGGGGGGCTTGATATGGTGATTGCCTGCGCCCGACCGACGCACTACGCTGTTGATAGAATACCACTTTCAAGCAGGACAAGCGCCTTTGACACAGCCTCCGAAACGCCCGTTGACCCTTCGTGATGTATCCGATGCCTGCGGGGTGTCGGAAATGACGGTCAGCCGGGTTCTGCGAAAACGCGGTGACGTGTCCGAAGCAACCCGCCGGCGGGTGCTGGCTGCGGCGAAAGAGCTGGGGTATGTGCCCAACCAGATTGCCGGATCGCTGGCGTCCCAACGGGTGAACCTTGTCGCGGTGATTATCCCGTCGCTGTCGAATATGGTCTTTCCCGAGGTGCTGAACGGCGTCAATCAGGTGCTTGAAGACACGCCGCTGCAGCCGGTCGTGGGCGTAACGGACTATATGCCCGAAAAAGAAGAGCGCGTTTTGTACGAAATGCTGTCGTGGCGGCCCTCGGGTGTGATCATCGCGGGGCTGGAACATAGCGACGCAACGCGTGCCATGCTCAAGAATGCGGGCATCCCCGTGGTCGAGATCATGGATGTTGACGGACGTCCGATTGATGCGATGGTCGGCATCTCGCACCGCCGTGCGGGGCAGGAAATGGCCAAGGCGATCCTCAAGGAAGGCTATGAACACATCGGTTTCATGGGCACCAAGATGCCGCTTGACCACCGCGCCCGCAAACGGTTCGAAGGGTTTACCGAAGGGCTGGCCAAAGCCGGGATAGAGATCGAGGACCGCGCGTTCTACTCTGGCGGCTCTGCGCTGGCCAAGGGGCGCGAGATGACGCAAGACATGCTTGAGCGGTCGCCCGAGCTGGATTTCCTGTATTATTCAAACGACATGATCGGCGCGGGCGGATTGCTGTATCTGATCGATCAGGGCATCGATATTCCGGGCCAGATCGGCCTTGCCGGTTTCAACAACGTCGAACTGCTGCAGGGCTTGCCCCGTCAGCTTGCCACGATGGACGCCTGTCGGCTCGAGATCGGACAGGCGGCGGCGCGTATCATTCTGAACGATACATTGGATGAACCGGACCCCGACCTGCAAACGCAGATTACCCTGACACCGACCCTGTCGCTGGGGGACACGCTGCGCCGCAACCGCAAGGTATGACCCTGCCGCTGATCGGCAACCGCGACGCCCGTCGCATCTTTCTGCATCGCCATCTACTAAGCGATGCACCCCAGGGGCCCGCCAGCGGGAACGACCTGTTGCAGCTGATCCAGGGCCTGGGCTTTGTGCAGTTGGACAGCATCAATACCGTGGCGCGGGCGCATGACCTGATCCTGTTCTCGCGCCGCCAACGCTATCGCCCGCAAGCGTTGAAGACGCTGTATGAACGCGATGGGGCGCTGTTCGAGCACTGGACCCATGACGCCGCGGTGATCCCGATGGGATACTACCCCCATTGGGAATTGCGCCGCCAGCGGGACGCGCAGATGCTGCGCCAGCGGTACAAGAACTGGCACCAACATGATTTCGAGGGGCGGTTCCAGAGTGTGCTGGACCAGATCCGCGCACAGGGGCCGGTGTCGTCGTCTGATGTCGGGCAGGATGAACCGCGCTCGAATGGCGGGTGGTGGGATTGGCATCCCTCCAAAACCGCGCTGGAATATCTGTGGCGCGCAGGGGCGCTTTGCGTCGTGGGGCGGGACGGTTTCCAGAAACGCTATGACCTGACAGAGCGGGTGATTGACGCGGCGCTATGCGACCCGTCGCAGGCACCGGATGCGGCGCAGACCATCGATTGGTGCTGCAACGGCGCGCTGGATCGTTTGGGCTTTGCCACGCCGGGGGAACTGGCGGCATTCTGGGCGCATATCTCTCCGGCAGAGGCGAAGGCATGGGTNCAGCGTGAACAGGCCGCCGGACGTGTCGAGCAGGNGCAGATCGCGGGNGCNGACGGCANAGTNCATCGCAGCTTTGCCCGTCCCGGNCTGGCAAGCGACCCNGCGANAGACATGGCTCCGACCGCACGGCTGCGCGTGCTCAGCCCCTTTGACCCGGCCTTGCGCGATCGCAAACGCGCCGAACGTCTGTTCGGCTTCCGCTACCGGATAGAGATGTTCGTGCCCGCNCCCAAACGGGTCTATGGCTATTATGTTTTTCCGATCCTGCAGGGCGACAGCATCATCGCGCGGGTGGATATGAAAGCNCANCGTGACCGCGATACGCTGGTNGTACGCGCCCTNTGGCCNGAGCCGGGCAGCCGTTGGGGCAAAGGCAAACAAGCCGCCTTCGAGGCAGAGCTGGCCCGCATCATCCGTCTGGCAGGCGTCAGTCAGATCGCNTTCGAAGACGGCTGGCTTCGTTAACCCACCCNGTTTCGATGAACGAATTGGCGGTACATGCCTGCGCNNGCAACNACGATGACAATTTGTAAACATTTTGTTGACGTATTGCTTTTCCCTGCCAAAGTGAGCGGAAAGGAATCAAGAACCATGTCGAACCGTCTTTGNTTTCANCCNAAGGGTCGCCCATGACGCGCCATGTNGTCGTCGTGGGGGCGGGTATNGTCGGTGTGTCATCGGCGATCTGGCTGCAACGCGCAGGCGCGCAGGTCACGATCATTGACCGCGCGGCACCGGGGACAGGCACGTCGCATGGGAACGCGGGCGTGCTGGCGGCCTGCGCCGTGGCACCCGTCACCGNCCCCGGCCTGNTCGCCAAAGCCCCCGCGATGCTGCTGAACCCGGATGTGCCGCTTTACCTGCGCCTGCCCTATCTGCCGCGTCTGCTGCCGTGGTTGGCAAAGTATCTGCGGGTCGCGAACGACCGTGACACCCGCCGGATTGCGCAGGGGCTNGCGCCTATTGTCAGCGACAGTGTGGACCAACACAAAAGCCTGACCGCTGATNTGGGCCTGTCCGACTGGGTGAGGGACAGNGATTATGTTTTCGCCTANCGAAACCGCGCCGCGTTTGACGCCGAAGCCTACACCTGGGCGCTGCGGGCGGAGGCGGGGTTCGCNCCAGAGCTGATCGAGGGGCCGCAGNTACACGAGTATGAACCGACGCTCGGGCCGGACATNCACCTAGCTTGCCACCATGAAGGACCACGGCTTTATCCGCGACCCCGGCGGCTATGTCGGCGCGCTGGCGCGGGCGTTCGAACAGGGCGGCGGCACGATCCTGCAGGCCGAGGTCAAGGATTTCGACCTGTCCGGCGGCGCGATTTCCGGGGTAGAGACGACCCAAGGCCGCATGGCCTGTGACGATATCGTGCTGGCCACCGGCGTCTGGTCGAAACCGCTGATGGCCAAGCTGGGGCTGAACGTCCCGCTGGAAAGCGAACGCGGCTATCATGTGATATTCGAGGGGGCGACGGGCGGGCCCGCGCGCCCCGTGATGATCGCCAGCGGGAAATTCGTTGCCACCCCCATGGCGCAGGGCCTACGCTGCGCGGGTATTCTGGAATTCGGCGGGCTTGANGCAGCCCCGTCCAAGGCACCGCTGGCGCTGCTGCGGCGACAGGCCAAGGCGGCCTTTCCACAGCTNANNGCCACGCGNGAAATCGAATGGCTGGGGCACCGACCTGCCCCCAGCGACAGCCTGCCCCTGATCGGACAGGTTGGCACAAGCCGGGTCTTTACCGCCTTCGGGCATCACCACATCGGGTTGACAGGCGGGCCCAAAACAGGCCGCCTCGTCGCAGGATTGGTTATGGGGCAACCCGTCAACACCGACCTGCAGCCCTATGCACCACAACGGTTTAGCAGGGGCTAACCCCGCAAACCAAAGACATACCAACAAGGAGAGAACCACATGAAACGNACCACCACATTGATGACAGGCGTCGCGACCGCCGCCCTGACGGTCACCACCGCCCTNCCCGCTTTCGCGGCTGAAAAATGGGACATGCCGATGGCCTATTCGGCGTCGAACTTCCATTCCGAGAACGGCGTTGAATTCGCNAACTGCGTGACCGAAGGCACCGCGGGCGAGATCGAGATCACCGTGCACCCCGGCGGGTCGCTGATCGCGGGTGCCGACATCAAACGCGCNATCCAGACCGGTCAGGTCCAGCTGGGCGAACGCATCCTGTCGGGGCACCAGAANGAAAACGCGATCTTCGGCTTTGATTCCATCCCCTTCCTCGCGCCGTCCTTCGAGGCGTCCGACAAGCTGTGGAAAGCCGCGAAACCCAAGATCGAAGAGCTGTTGGCAGAGCAGAACCTGACGCTGCTTTATAACGTGCCATGGCCGCCACAGGGNCTGTACTTCAAGAAAGAGGTCAACACGATCGAGGACATGAAGGGCGTCAAGTTCCGGTCCTACAACAACGCCACCAGCCGTCTGGCAGAGCTGACAGGCATGCTGCCCGTCACCATCGAAGCCGCCGAGCTGAGCCAGGCTTTTGCCACCGGCGTTGCGGAATCGATGATCTCGTCCGGTGCGACCGGCTATGACCAGAAAGTCTGGGAAAGCCTGACCCATTTCTACGAGGTCGACGCCTGGCTGCCGCGCAACTACATCATGNTCAACAANGACGTNTGGAACGATGTCTCGGAAGAGAACAAGGCGATCATCACCACCTGTNCCAGCGANGCGGAAACGCGCGGGCTGCAAGCCTCCAAGGACTATACGCAGTTCACCTATGACGGGCTGCGCGAAGGCGGCATGACCGTGGAACCCGCCAGCGAAGAGCTGATGTCCGGCCTGCGCGACATTGGCGGCACCATGACCTCCGAATGGCTGGAGAATGCGGGCGAGGACGGTCAGGCGATCGTCGATAGCTACAAATCCATGCAGTAAATCAACGAACGGCGGCACCCCCACATAGGTGCCGCCGTTTGACGTTCGATCCGCCAATCCGGAGACCTGTCCCATGAACATCCTGCGACGCCTGCTTGATTTCATCTATTTCGCATCCGGCGCCTTGGCTGCCGTCAGTCTTGTCGCGATCCTGCTGCTGATCGTGGTGCAGATGGTTGCCCGCTGGACCGGCGAGGTTTTCCCCGGTGCGGCAAGCTATGCCGGCTATGCGATGGCCGCCGCCAGCTTCCTCGCTTTCGCCAACGCGCTGAACCGTGGCGCGCATATCCGCGTATCGGTGCTGCTGAACGCCCTGCCCGCAGGCCCGAAACGGCTGCTTGAAATATGGTGCTTCGGCCTTGCCGCGGCGATTGCGTGGTATTTCACCTACTACGCCTATTGGTTCGTCTACTGGTCGTGGAAATTCAACGAAGTCAGCCAGTCGCAAGACGCCACATCCTTGTGGATTCCGCAGTCGGTGATCGTTGTGGGCGGCGGCATCCTTGCCATCGCGCTGACCGATAACCTGCTCTATCTGATCGTAAAAGGCGAACACCGTCTCACCCGCGATCTTGTCGATCAAAGTTTTGGGGAGTGACGCTGTGACGGAACTTTACGCGATCATTCTGTTTATCACTGTCCTGCTGTTCCTGCTGGGCACCGGCGTCTGGGTTGGTCTGGCGCTGATGGGCGTCGCCTGGTTCGGGATGGAGCTGTTTACCACCCGCCCGGTTGGCGATGCTATGGTCACGACGATCTGGGCCTCGTCCAGCTCGTGGACGCTGACCGCGCTGCCGCTGTTCATCTGGATGGGGGAAATCCTGTTCAGGACACGCCTATCCGAGGATATGTTCAAAGGGCTGTCGCCGTGGCTGGCGAAATTGCCCGGCGGGCTGGTGCATACCAATATCGTCGGCTGCACCGTCTTTGCCGCCGTTTCAGGGTCGTCTGCCGCGACGCTGTCGACCGTGGGCAAAATGTCGATCCCCGAACTGCGGGCGCGCAACTATCCCGAAAAGATGATCATCGGCACGCTGGCCGGTGCCGCNACGCTGGGNCTGATGATCCCGCCCTCGCTCGCGCTGATCGTNTANGGNGTCACCGTGAACGAAAGCATCACCGAACTGTTCTTTGCCGGCGTCCTGCCNGGGCTTATTCTGGCGCTGATGTTCATGGCCTATGTCGCCTTTATCGCGCTGACCTCGAAGGACTGGAACCCCAGCGTCGAGACAGGGATGAGCTTTGCCGCCAAGCTGCGCAACTCGCGCTTTCTGNTGCCGGTCTTCGGGNTGATCACGGTGGTGATCGGGTCGATGTATCTGGGCTACGCCACCGCGACAGAGGCGGCTGCCATCGGTGTGCTAGGGTCGCTGGCGCTGGCGTTGATGCAGGGGTCGCTGAACTGGACCAGCTTTCAGGAAAGCCTGATGGGGGCGATGCGCACCTCTGCCATGATCGCATTGATCCTTGCGGGTGCTGCCTTTCTTAAACTGTCGATGGGCTTTACCGGCCTGCCCCGTGCGCTGGCGGACGGGATTGCAGCGCTTGAACTGACGCGCTTTCAACTGCTGATGGCGCTGCTNGTGTTCTATATCGTGCTGGGCATGTTCCTTGATGGTATTTCGTCGGTCGTGCTGACGATGGCTGTGGTTGAACCGATGGTGCGCGGTGCGGGGATCGACTTGATCTGGTTCGGCATCTTTGTTGTGGTCGTGGTCGAGATGGCGCAGATCACGCCGCCGATCGGGTTCAATCTGTTCGTGCTGCAAGGCATGACGGATCACGAGATGGGATATATCACCAAAGCCGCCTTGCCGATGTTCCTGATNATGGTGGTGATGGTCTTTGTCCTGATCTTNTTCCCCGACATCGCGACCTGGCTGCCCGAAAATCTAAGGCAGGTGCCCCAATGACCGACTTCCCCCTGATCCAGACCGTTGGCCTGTCCGGCGTGCTGGTGCGTTTTGCCGACACGATGTCAGAGCCCGCGAACCGCGCCGCCCTGTCGTTCCGCGCCGCCGTGGATGCTGCCGACTGGCCCGAGGTGACAGAGACGAGCACCTCGCTGGTGTCCACCTTCCTGCAGATCGATCTGGTGGCGGCTTCGGTGGACANCCTGCTGGACCGGCTGCACGACCTGCTGGCAACGCGCGACTGGTACACCTCTGACCTGCCGACGGGGCGGAGGCTGTGGCATGTGCCAACGGTCTATGGCACCGANCTTGCGCCACAGCTTGAAGAAGCGGCAGAGCTTGCGGGGCTGGACCCCGATGCGGCGATTNNACAGCTGTCGCANGCGCGCGTACGGGTGCTGACCATCGGCTTTGCCCCCGGCCAGCCCTATATGGGCGAACTGCCGCAGAACTGGGATATTCCGCGCCAGCAGGGGCTGACAAAATCCGTCCCCGCCGGCGCGTTGATCGTGGCGATCCGGCAGCTGATTATCTTCACCAATGCCTCCCCCACTGGCTGGCGCCATATCGGGCAGACCGCGTTCAAGACCTTCCGCCCGCGCAGCGACACGCCCTTTGCCCTGTCACCGGGGGACGAGCTGTGCTTCCCCTCCGTATCGCGCGCCGAATATGACAAGATCACCGCGACAGATGAAACAGGCCAGGGCGGCGCAGAGACAGAGGTGCTGGCATGAGCGCGACCCTCACCATTTCCCAAGCCGGTCCCGCCCTGACGCTACAGGATATGGGCCGTCCCGGTTGGCGTGCCCAAGGGCTAACAAAGGGCGGTGCCGCCGATCCCGTGGCGCTTTTCGAAGGGGCCGCCCTGCTTGGCCAATCGCCCGAGCTTGCGGTGATAGAGATGACAGGCACCGGCGGGACCTTCACGGCCGACGCCGACATCCGTATCGCCCTGACAGGGGCCACCATGGCCGCCAGCATCGACGGGGATGCCATCGTCTGGAACGCCAGCCACATGTTGCCCGCTGGGGCAAAGCTGACCATTGGCGGCACCACGGGCGGCACCTATGGCTATCTGCATGTGGGCGGGGGCATCGCCTCTGACACACTGTTGGGGGCACGAGCCAGCCACCTAAGCGCAGGTCTGGGCCAGCCGCTTGCTGCGGGCGACGCGCTGCCCCTTGGGGCGGACAAGTCGCGCGAAACGGGGCTGCAACTGCCCCGCGACAGTCGTTTTGACGGCGGCACCGTGCGCGTCGTGGCCAGCATGCAGACCGACCACTTTACCGCTGATGAACGCAAACGCTTCGAAACCACCGCCTTTACCCGCGACCCGCGTGCCAACCGCATGGGCGTGCGCATGGACCACGACGGCGACGGTTTCAGCGCCGAGGGCGGTCTGTCCATCCTGTCCGAGGTCATCGTGCCCGGCGACATCCAGATCACCGGCGACGGCGCTCCCTTCGTGCTGATGGGCGAATGCCAGACCACCGGCGGCTATCCCCGCATCGGGACCGTGATTCCCCGCGACCTGCCCCGCGTGGCGCAAGCCGCATCGGGCACCGCGATCCGGTTCGAATTCATCAAGCTGGAACAGGCCATCACGCTCGAGACGCGGCACCGCCAAGACATCAAGGCGCTTGGCGGGAAGGTCACGCCGCTGGTCCGCGACCCTGCCAAAATCCGCAACCTGCTGGCCTATCAACTGGTGGGGGGCGCGATCTCTGCCACCGACAACCCCTTTGAAGAGGAGCATTAAATGCCGACCGTCGATCTGAATGCCGATATGGGCGAAAGCTTTGGCCCGTGGAAAATGGGCGATGACGCCGCTTTGTTGCAAATCATCAGCTCTGCCAACATCGCCTGTGGCGGCCACGCGGGCGACGCCGATGTGATGTCTGCCACAATGGCGCTGGCGCGTGACAGTGGCGTCGGTATCGGTGCGCACCCCGGTTTCATGGATCTGGCCGGTTTTGGCCGCAACCGCATGTCGGTGCCACGGGGCACGCTGCAAAATCAGGTCCGCTATCAGGTCGCCGCCAGCGTCGGCATGGCCCGCAGCCTCGGCACATCGGTGCGGCACCTGAAACTGCACGGCGCGCTCGCCAATATGGCGTCAGAGGACGAGATGCTGGCCCGTGATCTTTATGAGGCCGCGCTCAGCGTCGCGCCTGATCTGATCGTCATGGTGCTGGCCGCCACGGCGCAGCAGGACGCGGCGCAATCGCTTGGCTGTAAATGGGCCGGAGAGATCTTTGCCGACCGCGCCTATAACGNCGACGCGACGCTGGTCGACCGCTCTAAACCCGGTGCGGTGATTCACGATGCGGCACTGGCGGGCGAACGGATGGTCAAAATGGTCAAAGCCGGTGCGATTCTGACCGAGGGCGGCCAAACAATTCCTGCCGCGATCGATACGATCTGNCTGCACGGCGACACCCCCGAAGCCGTCGATATTGCCCGCGCTGTCAAATCATCACTGCAAGAAGCAGGGATNGCGCTGAAATGTTTTGAAGGCCATACGGGCTAAGCCCTAAACCCAACACCTGAAACGAAAAACAGCGCCNCGAGGGGCGCTGTTTTTATCCGTTCCAGTCAGACTGGAAAGTAGTGGTGAGCCGTGATGGGTTCGAACCATCGACCTACTGATTAAAAGTCAGTTGCTCTACCAACTGAGCTAACGGCCCACTAGGCGGGTATCTAGAAAGGTGCGGCCTTGGGGTCAAGCGGAAACTTACGAAAAATTTCACTCTCGCTGGATTAGTTTCAAATGCCGCGTTATATGCGCCGAATGTATAGTGATCTGACCAACGGTTTGCCCTTCATGAAGATGCATGGGCTGGGCAATGATTTTGTCGTGCTGGATGCGCGCCAGAAAGATGTGCTGGAGGCGCGCGAAAAGGTCGTGCTGGATGCGCGCGAAAAGGTCGTGCTGGATGCGCGCGAAAAGGTCGTGCTGGATGCGCGCCAAACTGATGCGCGTGCCGACGGCACCCCGGCGCTCNCGAAGGTGACCCCTGCCCTTGCGCAGGCCATCGGACATCGCCAGTTCGGCGTGGGCTTCGACCAGCTGGCTGTGATCACCAATGGCGCGGCTGATGCGCATCTGACGTTCTTCAACGCCGACGGCTCCACCTCTGCCGCTTGTGGCAATGCCACGCGCTGCATCGCGCGGTTCCTGATGGAGGAAACAGGCAAAACCCAGCTGCACCTGACCACCGACCGCGGCGATCTGGCGGCGCGGGATGCAGGCAATGGGCTGACATCGGTCAACATGGGTCACCCGCAGCTTGGCTGGGACGAAATTCCGCTTGCTCGCCAGATGGATACGCTTGAGCTGCCGATCGACGGTGCGCCGACAGCCACCGGCATGGGCAACCCACATTGCACCTTCTTTGTCGATGATGTCGACGCGATTGATCTGGCCGGTTTTGGCCCCGGTATCGAGCATCACGCGCTTTACCCCGAACGCACCAATGTGCAGATCGCCCAGATCATCGGCCCCGATCACATCCGTATGCGCGTGTGGGAACGGGGTGTGGGCATCACGCTGGCCTCCGGCTCCTCTAGCTGTGCGACGGCCGTGGCAGCGGCACGCAGAGGGCTGACAGGCCGGGCCGTGCGTATTGATCTGGACGGTGGCACGCTGCACATCGACTGGCGCGAGGATGGCGTCTGGATGACCGGCCCGTCGGCCCATGTCTTCAGCGGCGTCCTGACCCCTTCGTTTCTGGAAAGCCTGACATGAGCGCCCCGATCTTCTCGAATCACGGCTGCCGCCTGAACGCCTATGAGACAGAGGCGATGAAGGAACTGGCCGAACAGGCTGGCCTGAAAGACGCGGTGATCGTCAATACCTGCGCCGTCACCGCCGAGGCCGTGCGCAAGGCGCGTCAGGACATCCGCAAACTGCGCAAGGCCAACCCCGACGCGCGTTTGATCGTCACCGGCTGCGCCGCACAGACCGAACCGGAGACCTTCACCAAGATGGCAGAGGTCGATGCTGTCATCGGCAACACCGAAAAGATGGTGGGCGCGACGTGGCAGGGGTTGGCGGCTGATTTCATCGGCGAGACAGAGGCGCTTCAGGTCGATGACATCATGTCGGTGACCGAAACGGCGGGGCATCTGATCGACGGGTTCGGCACGCGCAGCCGGGCCTATGTGCAGGTCCAGAACGGCTGCGATCACCGCTGTACATTCTGCATCATTCCCTATGGCCGCGGCAATTCCCGCTCGGTTCCTGCGGGGGTCGTGGTGGATCAGATCAAGCGGCTGGTCGACAAAGGCTTTAACGAAGTCGTTCTGACCGGCGTCGATCTAACCAGTTGGGGTACGGACCTTCCCGCGACGCCCAAGCTGGGGGATCTGGTGATGCGCATCCTGCGGCTGGTGCCCGACCTGCCGCGCCTGCGGATCAGTTCCATCGATTCGATCGAGGTGGACGAGAACCTGATGCAGGCCATCGCCACCGAGCCCCGCCTGATGCCGCACCTGCATCTGTCCTTGCAGCACGGCGATGACATGATCCTGAAACGGATGAAGCGCCGTCACCTGCGCGACGATGCGATCCGTTTTGCCCAAGAGGCTCGCAAACTGCGTCCCGACATGACCTTTGGGGCCGATATCATCGCCGGCTTCCCCACCGAAACCGACGCGATGTTCGAAAACTCGCTCAAGCTGGTGACGGACTGCGATCTGACATGGCTGCATGTCTTCCCCTATTCGGCGCGCGAAGGCACACCCGCTGCAAGGATGCCAGCAGTGAACGGCACGCTCATCAAGGAACGCGCGGCGCAGCTGCGTGCTGCGGGTGACGCGCAGGTCGCGCGCCATTTGGCGGCCCAACAAGGTCGCGCCCATCAGGTGTTGATGGAAAGCCCCACCATGGGCCGGACTGAACAATTCACCGAAACCCATTTTGCCACCCCCCAGACCGAGGGCGCGATCATTTCGGCCACGATCACCGGCCAGAACGCAGGGCATCTGCTGGCTGTGTGAGACGTTGCAGATTGTAAACCTTTCTCCTCTAGGGTGATTCCCTAGCGAGAAAGGGTTAACATGAGCGAAATTATAGAATGGGTCCTCGAGATGGACGTGCGGGATGGTCAGGGCGACAATGTCCAACCATTGCTTGAGGAAATGGTACAGGCTGCAGAGGCAGACGAACCGCGTACGCTGCATTGCGAATTCTACATGTCCGACGACCGACGCACCTGCACTGTGCTGGAACGTTATGCGGACAACGCAGCCGTGATGGCGCATTTTGCGCAGTTCGGTGGCCGCTTTGCTGACCGGTTTACAGAGCTGTTTATGCCGGTGCGTTTAACCGTCTACGGCCCTGCCACCGCCGCGGTGATGTCCGTGCTTGCAGGCTATGGCGGTGTGCGGCTGGACCGCGTGGCAGGCTTCCACCGCTAAGCCACGGGCACCGTCGGTAGCGGTATTTAACCAGCGAGTTTGGCAATCAGCCCATTACCCCCAAAAAGAAAGCCCCCCGAACCACAATGGATCGGGGGGCTATATTCAGGCATTGGCCGTGTGAAGGAAGATCAGTCTTCCTTGTGTTTCACAGGAGCCCACAGACGTTTGTTGGTCAGGTACAGCAGTACCGACAAGAGCGTCAGGAACAGAACGCCAGCAAAACCGGCTTGCTTGCGTGCCATCATCTTGGGCTCGGCTGTCCACATCAGGAAGGCCGCAACGTCTTCGGCTTCGTGGTGCAGATCAGAATCGTGGCCGTCGTTATAGGTCACGTCGTCGCCGTACAGCGGGGGTGCCATTGCGATCCAGCTGCCGCCAACCGTGGCGTGGCCTTCTTCGTCCTTACAGGACTCGGGGAAGCCGCCGCTCGCGAAGGCTGTGTTATAGTGGCCGGGGAAATCTTCGGGGGCACAGGCTGGGGCTTCTTCGTAGCCAGTCAAAAGCGACGCGATATATTCGGGTCCGCCCATGCCTTTGAAGAACTGGTTGATCCCCAGACCATAAGGCCCGTGGAAACCGGCCCGTTTTTTGGCCATCAAGCTGAGGTCCGGCGCGGTATCCAACGCGGACTCAGGGAAATGGTCAACCGGCGTGCCGGGGCGTGTGTCGTCCAGCTCGGGGTCGAAGATATCAAAGTTCGCGGCATAGGCACGGACCTGATCTTCGGGAAGGTGGGGGCCACCTTCATCCGCAAGTGTACGGATCGGCACAAACTTCATTCCGTGGCAGGCAGAGCATACCTCGGTATAGATTTGCAGACCGCGTTGCAGCTGGTTGGCATCGAAGGACCCGAAAGGCCCTTCGAAAGAGAAGTCAAAGTCTTCGACATGCGCTTCGCCACCGGCGGCGAAAGCAGCGGAACCTGCAAAGCCCAAGGCGACAACAGCCGAAAGGAAGGTTTTCTTGATCATTGTCATGGTCCTTACTCTGCTGGCTTGACCAGCGTCTTGGTGCCGCCGGTTTTTGGCGCGTAATGCGCGTCAAAGTCGGCTTCGATGGTTTCAGGCTGCGGCGCTGGTTTCTCGATCACACCCAGAAGCGGCAGGATCACCAGGAAGTATGCGAACCAATAGGCCGAAGCGATCAACGAGAAGCTGGCATAGGGCTCTTCCGCAGGCATGGCACCCAGCCACATCAGCGCGAAGAAGTCGATCACCAGCAGCGCGAACCACCACTTGAACATGGGACGATAGCGGCCCGAACGCACCGAGGATGTGTCCAGCCAAGGCACCAGTGCCATCACCGCGATCGCACCGAACATCGCCAGAACACCAAAGAACTTGGCGTCGATAATGCCACCGGTCACGAAGGACGCAATCTGAACAACCCAGACTTCGGCAGTAAAGGCACGCAAGATCGCGTAAAACGGTAGGAAGTACCATTCAGGCACAATGTGCGCAGGCGTCGAAAGCGGGTTCGCCTCGATATAGTTATCGGGGTGGCCCAGATAGTTCGGCATGAAACCCACGATCGCAAAGAAAACAACCAGGATCACGGCCAGCGCGAACAGGTCTTTCATCACGAAGTAGGGCCAGAAGGGCAGCGTGTCTTTCTCTGCGTCTTCTTTGCTGGTGCGACGGACCTCGACCCCTGTGGGGTTGTTGTTCCCGGTGGTGTGGAAGGCCCAGATATGTACGATCACCAGACCGGCAATCACGAAGGGCAGAAGGTAGTGCAAGCTGAAGAAACGGTTCAGCGTGGCGTTATCGACCGCAGGCCCGCCCAGCAGAAGCGTTTGCAGGCTTTCCCCGATGAACGGGATCGCACCGAACAGACCGGTGATAACCGTAGCGCCCCAGAACGACATCTGACCCCAAGGCAGAACATAGCCCATAAAGCCGGTTGCCATCATCAGAAGGTAGATCAGCATGCCGACGATCCAGGTGATCTCGCGCGGTGCTTTATACGACCCGTAGTACAGACCGCGGAAGATGTGCGCGTAGACCGCAACAAAGAACAGGGACGCGCCATTCATGTGCAGATAGCGCAGCATGTAGCCGCCGTTCACGTTCCGCATGATGTGTTCAACGCTCGAGAACGCGACATCGACATGGGGGGTGTAGTGCATCGCCAGCACGATGCCGGTCACGATTTGCAGTGCCAGACAGAACGTCAGAACAATGCCCCAGATCCACATCCAGTTCAGGTTCTTCGGTGTCGGGATCATCAATGTGTCATACAGCAGCCCAACAACGGGAAGACGGGTGTGCAGCCACTTCTCTCCGTTAGATTTCGGCTCGTAATGGTCGTGAGGAATTCCAGCCATTCCCGTTCTCCCTTAACCTAGTTTGATCGTGGTTTCATCCACGAATTCTGCGACGGGCACCGGCAGGTTGCGCGGTGCTGGCCCTTTGCGGATACGGCCCGCAGTGTCATAGTGCGATCCGTGGCAGGGGCAGAACCAGCCGCCAAAATCACCTGCGTCGCCCAAAGGCACGCAGCCCAGGTGGGTACAGACGCCCATCATTACCAGCCAGTCTTCTTTGCCAACCATCGCGCGGTTTTCGTCCGTCGCGGGGGCACCGGCTGCGATGTTGGCGTTTTCTGCGCCCGGATCGGGCAGCTCGGACATTTCAACGTCACGTGCCTTGGCAATTTCTTCTTCGGTACGGCGGCGGATGAACACCGGCTTACCCAACCATTTGACCGTGAGCTGTGTACCTGGCTCAACAGCGGACACATCGACGCGGATGGACGACAGCGCCTTCACATCTGCGGATGGGTTCATCTGATTGACCAAAGGCCAGACTGCCGCGCCGACGGCGACCGCACCTGTACCAGCTGTGGCGTAATAGAGGAAATCCCTCCGGGTGCCTGCGTGATCTTCTGCTTGGGACACGGGTTAACTCCAAATCGAGGGCCTGACGGCCATTAAATCAAGGGGCGGCGCTGACGCACCTCCCACAATTCTTTTGGTTACTAGCGGGCTGCGTCGCGCACGTCCAGATACCTTTGTCGCGCAAACCGTCGCAGTGTTGCATTCCTTCAAGGGTGAAGGTCGAATTTTTTGCGCTTTTATCCTGCCGGAGGGGCGGTGGCCTGCATGGACGCACGCGAATCAAAGCGCCGCGCCCAATCGGCCAAGGCGTCGTTTCCCTTGCGCCAATTGCGCGCGTCATGCCGGAAATCAAGGTATCCCAAAGCACAGCCGACGGCGATCTGCCCCATATCCAGCGGACCGGAAAGCTGGCTGATCCAGCGTGTATTCAGCGCCGCGCAGGCCCGTTCGATCTTGGACCACTGACCCTCGACCCATTCCGGCACCTGCTTGCCTTCGGGGCGCATCCGGCCCTCGTAGACCATCGATAGCGCCGCATCCAGCATACCATCCGCCGTTGCCTCAAGCGTCAGCGTGTCCCAGCGGCGGCTGCCCGTGGGATAAAGCTTGCCGCCCGCGCGATCATCCAGATAGGCGCAGATCACACGGCTATCATACAGCGCGGGCCCCTCGTCGCGCACCAGTGCCGGTACTTTGGCCAGCGGGTTGTTCGGCAGCAGCGCGGCATCAGGCGCCAGCGGCGTGGTCGAGATATTCTCAAGCGTCACATCTTCGATCTGGCCGGTTTCATGCAGCAATACCATGACCTTGCGGACATAGGGTGATGTCGGGGAATAGGATAGTTTCACGGGTGTCTCCTCCTCGGGGTTCAGGCGAACTATCACCGTCATCCGCGCGCGGTGCAATCGCTTGTTGATCACGCACCTTTTGCCGCGCGCATCTGGTCGGCCAAACTGCCTGTTCCCGCGCCAAAGCCGTGCGCCTCTACCCCGTCGGCAGCGGCCAGTCGCACCGCATCGGGTTTATTCTGGCTCAGCTTCCACGTCCCGTCGACGCCGGTGATCCGCATCCGGCAGGGCACGATCATGCGCATCATTTTCTGCATGGTCACGGGGTTCATCTTGGCGGTGGTCCACGGCGGCTTGGGCAGCAGACGATCCTCGAACCAGGCAGACTGGCGATCCAGCAGGTCCAGCAGCTCTTCTTGCGGGCGCAGCTCTAGCGTGCCGGTCAGATGCACCGCCACATAGTTCCACGTCGGCACCTGATCGTCGATGTCGTACCAGTCGGGCGAGACATAGCTATCGCCCCCGCTGATGGCGAGCTTGACCGGCAGCGCGGGTTTGAGCACCCGCGCAATCGGGTTTGACCGGACCAGATGCAGATCCGCCTGATCCCCTGCTTCGTTCAGCANAAACGGCACATGGCTGATCANCGGGCCGTCGNTGCCANTGGCTGCAAGCACGCCAAAGCTGCGNTCGCGGGCAAAGGCGATGTTCTTGGCGGTGTCGGCGTCGTGGTAAACGGGATTCGGGTGCATAACGTANGGTCCAAACTGCAAACGCGCTTTTGGTATTGCAGACGCGCCCCTGCCTTGGCAACGTATCCCTATTCTCAGGGCGGGGCGCAATTCCCCACCGGCGGTATGTGGCCCCAGTGCCACGAGCCCGCGAGCGCTGGCGACATCCCTTCGGGATGCGCCGGGTCAGCAGATCTGGTGAGATGCCAGAGCCGACGGTCATAGTCCGGATGAAAGAGAATGCGTTTGTTGCGGCCCCTTNGGGCCGTCCGCAATCGTGATCGCCTTGGGTGACTTGTGTCGCTGACGTAAAAAAGGAGATCACTATGACACACACCCGCTACGCCTTTGTAAAAGCACGCTGGCACGCCGATATTGTAGATCGTGCCTATGACGGNTTTTCCGAAACCATCCCCGCNAGCCAGATCGATGTTGTCGATGTCCCCGGCGCGTTCGANATGCCGCTGATGGCGCAGACCNTNGCCAAATCCGGCAAATACGATGCGGTGATCTGCGCGGCCTTCGTGGTCGATGGCGGCATCTATCGGCATGATTTCGTGGCGACAGCCGTGGTTGACGGGTTGATGCGCGTAGGCCTTGATACGGGCGTGCCCGTNCTNTCNGTNTCGCTNACGCCGCACCATTATCAGGAAACCGACCACCACAATGCGATCTACCGNGCGCATTTCGTCGAAAANGGCCGCGAGGCCGCTTCGGCAGCGCTTGGCATCGTCGCGGCGCGTCAACTGCTTGACGCNTAAGACNGGTTTAACGCGCGGGCCTGTGCGTCAGGCCCGCTGCGCCCCGATGCTGGCGATGCCCAGCACATCCAGCACTTTNGCCTCGATATGTTCGGCGTTCATCCCCGCGACCGCATACATATCCGCAGGGCTCGCCTGATCGATAAAGATATCGGGCAGCACCATAGACCGGTATTTCAAACCAGCGTCGAACACGCCCTCGTCCGCCAAAAGCTGTGCCACATGGCTGCCGAAACCGCCGACTGCACCCTCTTCGATGGTGATCAGCGCCTCGTGATCGGCGGCCAGTGACAGGATCATCTCGCGGTCCAGTGGCTTGGCAAAGCGGGCGTCAGCAATGGTCGGTGTGATCCCCTTGGCCCGCAGCGCCTCGGCGGCTTTTTCCACCTCTGACAGTCGCGTGCCAAAGGACAGCAGCGCCACGCGCTTGCCCTCGGCGATGATGCGCCCCTTGCCGATCTCCAGCGGTTCGCCGCGTTCGGGCATGGTCACGCCCGCGCCTTCACCNCGNGGGAAGCGGAAGGCAATCGGCCCGTCGTCATAGGCCGCNGCNGTGGCNACCATATGNACCAGCTCTGCCTCATCCGCGGCNGCCATCACGACGAAATCGGGCAGGTTCGCCAAAAACGCCACGTCAAAGGCACCAGCGTGGGTGGCGCCATCCGCCCCGACCAACCCCGCGCGATCAATCGCAAAGCGCACCGGCAAGCGCTGGATCGCCACGTCATGCACCACCTGATCATAGCCGCGCTGCAGGAAGGTCGAATACATCGTGCAGAACGGCTTCATACCGCCCGCCGCCAATCCGGCAGAGAATGTCACACCGTGCTGTTCCGCGATGCCCACGTCAAAGCACCGGCTGGGGTAGCGTTCGGCGAAAAGGTTCAGCCCTGTCCCATCCGGCATCGCGGCCGTCACGGCGCAGATCTTGTCGTCTTTTGCGGCCTCGGCGATCAGGCTGTCCGCAAAGACGCGGGTATAGCTGGGCGCGTTTGACGGCGCTTTCTTCTGCTCGCCCGTCAGCACATTGAACTTGGCGGTCGCGTGGCCCTTGTCACGGGCGGCTTCGGCGGGGCCATANCCCTTGCCCTTTTTGGTGATCACATGGATCAGCACCGGCCCCGTCGCCCGCGCCTTGACCGTGCGCAAAACCGGCAACAATTGGTTCAGGTCATGCCCGTCAATCGGCCCGAGATAGGAAAATCCAAGCTGTTCGAACAACGTACCGCCTACGGCCATGCCCTTGAGCATATCCTTGGCGCGCTTGGCCCCTTCGCGGAACGGGCCGGGCAACATGCTGACAGCGCCCTTGGCCGCGGCTTTNAAATCCTGAAACGGCTCTTCGGCATAAAGACGGCTNAGGTAGGTCGACATCGCCCCCACCGGCGGCGCGATCGACATCTCGTTGTCGTTCAGGATGACGAACATCCGTTTTTTCAGATGGCCCGCGTTGTTCATCGCCTCATAGGCCATGCCCGCCGACATCGACCCATCGCCGATCACCGCAATCGCATCGCCCAGACCTTCGGGGACATTGCCGCCCAGATCACGCGCNACCGAAAAGCCCAAAGCCGCGCTGATAGAGGTCGACGAATGCGCCGCACCAAANGGGTCGTAGGGGGATTCACTGCGTTTGGTAAATCCGCTCAACCCATCTTTCATACGCAGGGTGCGGATACGGTCGCGGCGTTCGGTCAGGATCTTATGCGGGTAGCACTGGTGGCTCACATCCCAGATCAGTTTGTCCTTCGGCGTATCGAACACCGAATGGATCGCGACCGTCAGTTCAACCACGCCCAGACCCGCGCCCAGATGGCCGCCCGTCTCTGATACGGCAGAAATCGTCTCTGCCCGCAGTTCATGGGACAGTTTCACCAGCTCTGCATCCGAGAAATTCTTCAGATCGGCAGGGCGGTTCACCCGGTCCAAAAGGGGCGTATCTGGTCTATCGGTCATCTGGCTCTCCACCGGATCAGCTTTTGCGGGNAATAACGAAGCGGGCCGCGTCTCGCAAGGTTTCGGCGTCACTGCCGTAGGGGGACAGGGCATCACAGGCAGCATCGACAAGATCACGGGCNCGGGCGCGGGCGGGGTCCAACCCCAGCAGCGACACAAANGTCGCCTTGCCCGCATCGGCATCCTTGCCNACGGCCTTGCCCACCGTGGCGGCATCGCCTTCGACGTCAAGAATGTCATCCGCGATCTGGAACGCCAGCCCGAGGTTGCGCGCATAGCTGCGCAGCGCGGCGGCATCATCGCCCGCCATCACCGGCCCCGNNGTCGCNGCCCATTCNATCAGCGCACCGGTCTTGCCGGCCTGNAGCGTNGTGATCTGGTCAAGGGTCAGCGGTTGGCGCGCGGTTTCGGCGGCGATGTCCATCGCCTGCCCGCCCACCATGCCGCGCACTCCGGCAGCCCGCGCCAGCCCCGTGACCAGCGCAACCCGTTCAGCGTCGCCGCAGCCCGTTGCCGCGACCAGTTCAAACGCCAATGTCTGCAGCGCATCGCCCGCCAGAACCGCCGTCGCCTCGTCCCATTTCACATGTACCGTGGGTTGACCCCGACGCAGGGCGTCATCATCCATGCAAGGCATGTCATCATGCACCAGCGAATAGGCGTGCAGCGCCTCGATCGCGCCGGCGGCGGGGGCGGCCTGCGCGTCCATCACCCCGTGCAGCCGCGCGCTTTCGATCACCAGAAAGGCCCGCAGGCCCTTGCCGCCTGTCACGGCATAGCGCATCGCCTCGGCCACNGTGCCGTCCANCCCGCCAAGCCCGTGCAGGATCTGGCCAATCGCCAGATCCGCAGCATGGGGCATGGCCNCATGAAACGGTTTGCGCGTCAGCTCTGTCTCAAGCGAGATGTCAAACCCCGCCAACAGGAGCCACTCCGACAGGGTTGCCGTCGCCATCCAGCGTGATCTGCGCGACTTTCTCTTCGGCTTCCTTCAGCTTGGTCTCGCAGCGCTTCTTGAGCTTGGCCCCGCGTTCGTAAAGCGAAATGCTTTCATCCAGCGCCACATCGCCCCGTTCCAGCTGGCCCAGAACCTTTTCCAGTTCGGCCATCGCTGCCTCAAAGCTCATCTCTTCTACCGGAGTATCCGTCATTGCCGTGAATCCCATCAATCAAACTTGGCCTGACCATAGCCCGCCCGCGCCATGGCTTCCAGTGACCGTGCCGATTTCTTGGGCGCAAATTCTCTTACGCCACGACACCACATTTACCGCCAAGGCAGCGGGTGATCAGTCGGGGGCCAGCATATAGCCCGCGCCGCGCACGGTTTGCAGATAGCGGGGCTGTTTGGGATTGTCTTCGATCTTGCGGCGCAAACGGGTGATCTGCACATCGACAGCACGTTCCTGCGCCTGCCCGCGGTCACGGCCCAGTTCCTCCACCAGTTTTGACCGGCTCAGCGCGGCACCCGGTTGGGCCGCGAAAATGCGCATCAGCTGGATTTCGGTGGCGGTCAGCCGCACCAGATCGTCGCCCTGCCACAGCTCTCCGCGTTCGATGTCATAGCGGATCGGCCCCATCGACAGCACCTTGGGCGCGGTATCAGCCACGCGGGTGTCGGGCATACGCCGCAGGATCGCGTTGATCCGCAACAGCAGCTCTTTGGGTTCAAACGGTTTGGCAAGGTAATCATCCGCCCCCGCTTCCAGCCCTTCGATCCGGTTGCCCGTCTCGCCCTTGGCGGTCAGCAGCAGGATCGGCGTTTGCATGTCTTCGCGCAGGCTGCGGGTCAGGCTTAGACCATCCTCGCCCGGCATCATCACATCCAGCACGATCAGGTCAAAATCCAGCCCCGCCAGAATACGCCGCGCATGGGCGGCATCGCGGGCCGAGGTCACAAGGAACCCGTGCCGCATCAGGAACTTCTGCAGCAGCGTGCGAATACGTTCGTCGTCATCGACGATCAGCAGGTGTGCGTCGGCCTCGTTCACGCGCCGTTTTCCTTCAGACGGGTGTANCAATGGTGCATTTCGGGGTCCATCATCGCCTCTAGCACGGTGCGNAAACCGGCGACCGCCTCGGGGCCCGCGTCGCGGAACGCACTGCGCATCCGCATCCGTTGTGCATCAGACAATGTCTGTTCGAGCGCGCGCCCGGCGTCAGTCAGATACAAGTGCCGCTCCCGCTTGTCTGCTTTTCCCACTTGGCTTTTGACAAGACCATCGGCGATCAGCGTGCGCAATACACGATTAAGGGATTGTTTTGTAACACCCAAAATCCCCAGAAGNTTGTTTACCGTCGTGCCCGGNGCCCGGTTGATAAAGTGGATCGCACGGTGGTGCGCACGGCCATAGGCCATATCCACAAGGATCTTGTCAGGGTCGGCTGTAAAACCGCGGTAGGCAAAGAACATCGCCTCGATCCCCTGCCGCAGCTGTTCATCCGTCAGGAACAGCAGGTTCTCGCCCGTGTGTGATGATGGGCCGCGTCCGTCTGCCATTATACTCTCCCCTTGCTGCGCCAAGAGCTTACGTCAGCGTTATTGACTTTCCAAGAGTCAAAGGCTATCGAATCCCATGTTTTGCGTAATTATATGTCTGCACGCAGCGGGTTTCACGCAATTTTCATAAATCCCGAGGTGCTTTGAGGAAGGATACATCATGGACGGCGCATACGACGATCGCGACGGCAAAATCTGGTTGGACGGTAAAATGGTCGATTGGCGCGACGCCAATGTCCACATCCTGACCCACGCCATGCACTATGCGTCATCGGTGTTCGAGGGCGAACGCTGCTACAATGGCAAGATTTTCAAAGGCCGCGAGCATTCGGAACGGCTGCGCAAATCGGCGCAATACCTCGACTTCGAAATCCCGTATTCCGTGGACGAGATCGAAGCCGCGAAATACGAAATGCTCAAGGCGAACGGCTGGACCGATGCCTATGTCCGTGCGGTCGCGTGGCGTGGTGCCGGCCCCGACATGGGTGTCTCGGCGGCGCGCAACCCTGTGCGTCTGGCCATCGCGGGCTGGGAATGGGGCAACTATTACGGNGACGCCAAGATGAAGGGCGCCAAGCTCGACATCTCGAAGTGGAAGCGCCCGTCGCCCGAAACGATCCCCGTGCACGCCAAAGCNGCGGGCCTGTATATGATCTGCACCACCTCCAAACACGCGGCNGAGGCCAANGGCTGTTCCGACGCGCTGTTCATGGACTACCGTGGCTATGTGGCCGAAGCGACCGGCGCGAACATCTTTTTCGTCAAGGACGGCGAAGTGCANACGCCACTGGCCGATTGCTTCCTGAACGGGCTGACCCGTCAGACCGTNATCGGGATGCTCAAGGAAAAGGGCCTGACCGTGCACGAACGCCACATCATGCCGGAAGAGCTGGAAGGCTTCGAGCAATGCTGGCTGACCGGCACCGCGGCCGAGGTCACACCCGTCGGACAGATCGGCGACTACACCTTCGAGGTCGGCGCGCTCACCCGCGAGATTTCGGAAGACTACGAAAAGCTCGTCCGGTCCTGAACTGCCCAATCAAAACAAACGGCGCGAGGGGTTCCCCCCCGCGCCGTTTTCGTGCCCGCGCCTGCGGTGCAGCACGTCGTGTTAGTAAAGCGCGACCGGATTGATCATCGCCTGTACCGTGCCNTTGATCAGCGGCTGCCCGAGCACNAACATGAACTCTTGCACGCCTTCAGCGACCAGCGGTCCTGTGTTCATCGTCTCCAGAATATAGATGCCGTTNTCCTTGAGCAGCGTGACNTGGCCATAGAACACCTTGTCCCCCTCNTTCGGTGGAATCGCTTCTAGGCCCCATGTNTCTGCNCCCACGGCCATCGGGTTCATCGACGCCATAAACACCGCGCCTTCGTTGTTCAGCCCCGGTTCGGTGGACCCCCAGGCCGTCGGGTCGCTTTCCATCATGCCGTCGGTCCAGCCCGTGTGAAACAGCACGATATCNCCTTCGTTTACCGTGATCTGCTGCGCCTCCATCGCGGCGGTAATCTCTGCCTCGCCAAAATGCTCTCCGGCGGCCAANACATCNTTGCCCATGTGCTTGGCCATATCGATGATCACGGCACGCCCGACCAAGGGCGGCACGGCATGCGTCCCCAATTTGGTCAGGCCGCTGATCGCCGAGATTTCCTTTTCGTCCAGGCAGTTATAATACATCCCGTCTTCGCCCANNTGCCCAAGCCCGTCCAACTGCGACCCGATACCGATCCAGGTTTGCAGCAGATCGTCGTTATAATTGCCNTCNTAGCCAAAGGACGACAGCTTTTGGCCGCCGTGCTGGTTCGGCTGNACCACCTGAAGGCTCAGCGAACGGGGCGGGAAGGCNGGTGTATCCGGCCCGATCACGATCCCGAGCGGCATCGATTTNCCCTGCTTGATCAGCTTGGCGGCCTCCAACGTGCGCTCGGTCGAGATCAGGTTCGCCGATCCCAGCTGGTCGTCAGGGCCCCAATGCGAATGGTCACAGTCTTGCGCCCATGCNGCAGATGCCCCGACACCGATGGACANGGCAGTTGCGATAATCTTGGTAAATTTCATCTTTCTTCCCTCCCAGAAAACAGGGTGCAGCACCGACGGGATANCCGCTGCTCCACACCCTAGAGGGTTAGGCTAACATGAAATTCAATCAGGGCACGTAATTTCAACCGATCAGCTGGGCGTCCCCTGTGGCGTGCTGCTGGCCTTGGATTTGGANCGATCCAGNCCCAACTGCCGTTCCCNCCAGATGATCGCGGCACCGCCGGCGATGACCAGACCGGCACCGATCAGGATTGCAGGCGTCGGGATTTCGCTGAAAAGCACCCAGCCGATCAACACCGCGAACAGCATAGAGGCATAGTCGAACGGNGCGAGCATTGACACCGGGCCAAANCGGTAAGAGGCCGTGATCNTGATCTGTGATACCCCGCCGATCATNCCCGACAGGATCAATAGTGCCGAGACTTGCCANCCGGGGTTCACCCACCAAAGCGGCTCCCAGTTGATCACCATGCCTGCGGGCAGCGTGAGGAACGACAGGCAGGTCGCGGTGAGCGAGAAATAGAACACGATGGCCGCCGTGCTGTCGGTTTGCACCAATCGGCGCACGTGGATCTGGACAAGCGCGCGCATGATNGACGCGGCAACNACCATCATCGCCCCCAGCATGGCAAGCTGCGACACGCTATCCCCGCCTACGGTAAAGCGGGGNTANAGAACGATCANCACNCCGATCANCCCNANNGCCACNGCNGACAGNCGGAACACACGCACCTGTTCGCCCAGAAATATCGCGGCGAAGATTACCGTGAAAAGCGGCGTGGCATAGCCGATCGCGGTGACCTCTGGCAGGGGCAGCAGGCCAAGCCCGGCAAAGGTCAGCGCCATCGCCGTGGTCCCGAAAACGCCGCGCCAGACGTGGCCCATCAGATTGCTGGGCTTCAGCCCGTNGCGCAGGTCGCCGCTTTGCCATAGCCACAGGATGATCATCGGGAAGGCAAAGAACGANCGGTANAACACGGCNTGGGCGGCGGGCACGGTGGCCGTCGCGATCTTGATGAGGGCCGCCATGACCGAGAACAGAAAGACCGCCCCCAGTTTAAGGGCGATGGCCCGGCCGGGGCGGTGCTCTGTCGTGGTGCTTTGCATGGCGCATGCTTGCGCCCGCAGGTTTCAAGTTGCAAGACCCCGCGTCAACTTGCGCGTCGTATTCCCGCCAACATGCGGAAAATCCAAGCGTTCCGCGTGACTTAGCCGATGATGCCGCGGTTTTCGCCGACCTGACCGCGGTGCAGCAGCATATGGTCAAGCAGGACGCAGGCCATCATCGCTTCGCCCACCGGCACGGCGCGGATGCCGACGCAGGGGTCATGGCGGCCTTTGGTGATGATCTGCGTATCTTCGCCGGTCTTGGTGATTGTCTTGCGCGTGGTCAGGATGCTTGACGTTGGCTTGACCGCNAAACGCAGCACGATGTCCTGACCNGTGCTGATGCCGCCCAGAATACCGCCCGCGTGGTTCGACGAATAGACAGGGCCGTCGGGGCCCATGCTGATCTCGTCCGCGTTCAGCTCTCCGGTCAGCATGGCNGCGGACATGCCTTCGCCNATCTCCACGCCTTTGACGGCGTTGATGCTCATCATCGCGGCGGCAAGATCGGTGTCGAGCTTGCCATAGACCGGCGCGCCAAGGCCGGCGGGCACGCCGCGCGCTGTCACCTCGATGATCGCACCGACGGANGATCCGGATTTGCGCAGNCCGTCCAGATACGCCGCCCANTCNTCTGCCGCTTTGGCGTCGGGCACCCAGAACGGGTTCTGTTCGATCTGGTCCCAATCGAACGCATCGCGGTCGATCTTGTGCGGGCCCATCTGCACCATGTAGCCGGTGATCTGCACATTCGGCGCAATCGCCTTGATCNCTTCGNGCNNAAGNCCNCCCGCCGCCACACGCGACGCGGTTTCACGTGCCGAGGACCGCCCGCCCCCGCGATAATCGCGGATGCCGTATTTCTGGAAATAGGTGATGTCGGCGTGACCGGGGCGGAACTTGTCCTTGATGTCNCCGTAGTCCTTCGACCGCTGGTCGGTGTTCTCGATCATCAGCTGGATCGGCGTGCCGGTGGTGACACCTTCNAACACGCCCGACAGGATCCGCACCTCATCCGCCTCGCGGCGCTGCGTGGTGTATTTGTTCTGGCCGGGNTTGCGNTTGTCCATCCAGTGCTGGATCATCTCTTCGGTGATCGTCACACCGGGAGGGCAGCCGTCCACCGTGGCCCCCAAAGCAGGCCCGTGGCTTTCGCCCCAGGTGGTCACGCGGAAAAGATGGCCAAAGCTGTTGATCGACATGGGCGGTGCTCCTTTGGCGGTGATCCTTAACGGGGGCTGCACCATGCCTCAAGGGGTTTCACCTTGCGCGCGGACGACAGGCGTTCTACCGATAAGATACCTCGGGGGGCCTGACAGGCTGAGATGTGCGCGCACGGACCCGTTGAACCTGAACCGGTTAACACCGGCGGAGGGAAGGTCTGGATACACCTCCAACGCTTTCTGACGCCGCATTTTGGAGGATGCCATGAAGTATCTTACACTTGCTGCCACCACGCTTTTCGCCACGCAGGCATGGGCCGAGACGCCCGAACTGGTGGTCTATACCTACGACAGCTTTGTCGCCGAATGGGGCCCCGGCCCGGTGATCGAAGCGGCCTTCGAGGCCGAATGCGCCTGCGATCTGAAATTCGTCGGTATGGGCGATGGCGCGGCGCTGCTGGCGCGGCTCAAGCTCGAGGGCGCGCGGTCTGACGCCGATCTGGTGCTGGGGCTTGATACCAGCCTGATCGCGGCGGCCAAGGAGACAGGGTTGTTCGCGCCCGCCACAGTGAACGCGGATTATGACCTGCCGGTCACATGGGAAGACGACAGCTTTGCCCCCTATGACTGGGGCTATTTCGCCTTTGTCCATAACGCCGATCTGACCCCGCCCGCGAATTTTCGCGCTCTGGCCGACAGTGACCTCAAGATCGTGATCCAGGACCCGCGGTCCTCTACCCCCGGNCTGGGCCTGCTGATGTGGGTCAAGGACGCTTATGGCGACGAGGCCCCTGCGATCTGGGAAGGTCTGGCGGATAACGTCGTGACCGTGACCAAGGGCTGGTCCGAAGCCTACGGCCTGTTTCTTGAGGGCGAGGCCGACATGGTGCTGAGCTATACCACATCCCCCGCTTACCACCTGATCGCCGAAGAGGACGCGACCAAAGCCGCCGCCGCCTTTGACGAAGGCCANTACATGCAGATCGAAGTGGTCGGCAAACTGGCGGGCAGCGACCAGCCCGAGCTGGCNGATCAGTTCATGCAGTTCATGGTATCGGACGCGGCGCAATCGGTGCTGCCCACGACCAACTGGATGTACCCTGCCGTCACGCCCCAAGGCGGGCTGCCCGAAGGCTTTGAACANTTGATCGAACCGGGCAAGGCGTTGCTGATCCCGAACGATGACGTGCCCGCCCTGCGCGAGGAAGCATTGGCCGAATGGCTCTCCGCGCTGTCGCAATAAGCACGAAATCCGGCATCAGCGCCGCCATTCTGGTTGCNGCGCTGATCCTTGCNGCGGTGGGGGCGGTGCTGTGGCGGGCCGAGTTCGGCAGCGGGCTTGGCCCGGCCGATTGGTCCGCGATCCGGTTTACCGTNCTACAGGCCGCGCTTTCCGCCCTGCTGTCTACCGTGCTGGCGATCCCTGTCGCCCGCGCCTTAGCGCGACGGCGCTTTGTCGGGCGCGGGCTGCTGGTCACGCTGCTGGGGGCACCGTTCATCCTGCCGGTGATTGTCGCCGTGCTGGGGGTGCTTGCGGTCTTTGGCCGCGCNGGCTGGCTCAATNCGGCGCTGNCGGCGGTCGGNTTGCCCGGCATCACGATCTACGGGCTGCACGGNGTGGTGCTGGCGCATGTCTTCTTTAACCTCCCGCTGGCCACNCGGCTGTTGTTGCAGGCGTGGCAGACCGTGCCCGCGGAACGGTTCCGGCTGGCCGCNCAGCTTGNCCTGACCCCGCGCGCGGNATTCCGCAGCATCGAGCTTCCCCTCCTGCGGCAAATCCTGCCCGGCACCGCGGCGTTGATCTTTGTGATCTGCCTGACCAGCTTTGCCGTGGCGCTGACCCTCGGCGGCGGTCCCCGCGCCACGACGATCGAGCTTGCGATCTATCAGGCGTTCCGTTTCGACTTTGACCTGAACCGTGCAGCGCTGCTGTCGCTGGTGCAGCTTGGGCTTGCCGGCAGCACCGCCGCGCTGGCGCTGTGGATCATCCCCGCGATCAGTCTGGGCGGCGGGCAGGACCGCCCCCTGCACCGCTGGGACGCACGTGGTGGGCTGCAACGGTGGCTCGACGCGCTGTTCATCACGTTGGCAGCGGGGTTTCTGCTGCTGCCCCTGCCCTCGGTCGTGCTGCGCGGGGTGATCGGCCTGCCGCAAATGCCCGCCAGCGTGTGGCAGGCGGCGGGCACCTCACTCATCGTGGCGCTGATCAGCGTGGTGGTATTGCTGGCCTTGGCCCTGCCCCTTGCCGGATGGATTGCGACCCGCGCCCGCGGCGGGGTAGAGGCCGTGGGTCTCTTGGGGCTTGCGGCCTCTCCGCTGATGATCGGCACCGGCTGGTTCATTCTGATCAACCCTGTCGCCAGCCCCTTTGCGCTGGCCCTGCCCGTCACGGCGCTGGTCAATGCGCTGATGGCCCTGCCCTTTGCCCTGCGTATTCTGGTGCCGCGGCTGCGCGACACGGTGCAGATCTATGGCCGGCAGGCGCAGATGCTGGGGCTGACCGGATGGCCGCTTTGGCGCTGGCTGATCCTGCCACGCTTGCGCCCGCAGATCGGCTTTGCCGCGGGGCTGACCGGTGCCCTGTCGATGGGGGATCTGGGGGTCATCGCCTTGTTTGCCGACCCCGACAGTGCCACCCTGCCACTGCAGATGTACCGGTTGATGGGGGCCTACCGGATGGAGGCCGCGGCCGGTGCGGCCCTGATCCTGCTGGCGCTGTCGCTTGGGATTTTCTGGATATTCGACAAGGGAGGGCGCTGGCATGCTGACGCTTGAGACCGCGCAGATCACCCAAGGCAGCTTTACCCTGCACGCCGACCTGACTCTTGCGCCCGCGCAGACCTATGCGGTGATCGGCCCTTCGGGTGCGGGGAAGTCCACCCTGCTGGGGGCGCTTTGCGGGTTCATTCCGCTCAGGTCCGGCAGGCTGCTGTGGCAGGGCAAAGACATCACCCAAGCCGCCCCCGGTGCGCGGTCGATGACGATGCTTTTTCAGGACAACAACCTCTTTCCCCATCTCAGCGTGATGCAGAATGTGGGGCTGGGGCTGCGCCCCGACCTGCGGCTCGGCCCTGCGGAACAAACCCGTGTACACGAGGCGCTCGATCGCGTCGGGCTGCAGGGGATGGCCGGGCGCAAACCCTCCGAGCTTTCCGGCGGGCAGCAAAGCCGTGTGGCCCTCGCACGGGTGCTGGTGCAAGCCCGCCCGCTTGTCCTGCTCGACGAACCCTTTGCCGCACTTGGCCCCGCTCTGCGCAACGACATGCTGGATCTGGTGGCCGCCCTCGCCGCAGAGACCAAAGCCGCGTTGATCATGGTCACCCATGCCCCCGAGGACGTGCGCCGCATCGCGGATCAGGTGATCTTTGTCGAAGGCGGCACCGCGCATCCGCCGCAGCCTGCCGCAGCGCTGATGGACAACCCGCCCGACGCGCTGCGCGCCTATCTGGGGTAATCAGAAAATGATGGCGTAAAAGGTCAGCGATGTCAGCAGGATCGTCAGATATCCCAGCAGCACATAAAGCCCGTCGCGGGTGAACAGACCAAAGGCAAACAGCGCCACCGTTCCGCCCCCGAAGGACGACGCGAAGGGCACGAATTCAAGCAAGGGCCAGCCCACAGGCAGGATCACGCAGGTCACCAACGTCAGCAGACGCATCGGGCCTGTCGTTAGAAACTGGAGCCTTTTGCCCGAGTGGCGATCAAAGAACGCCGCGGGCTTACGCAGCCACCTTACGCAGAACAGCAACCGGGATGACTTGACCTCGCGGCGCAGCAGGAACTGCGGCAACCACAGACGTTTGCGCCCATAGACCGCCTGCGCCGACAGCACGATGATCACCATCGCCATGAAACTGGACACACCAAAGACACCGGACAGCGGCGACACCAACAGCAGCGCGGCCAGCAGAATGAACGGGAGCAGGGACCGCTCTCCGAATTCGTTCAGCACATCGTTGATCGTGACCGTCTCGCGGCTGGCCGCTTGCTCCATCCCGTCCAGCAGATGGGTGAGGCTACGCTCCTCGATATTGTGCATATACCCCCCAAAGGTCAGCTGTCTTGTGCAAGCAATGCCGCCAGCCCGGCCCGATAGGTGGGGAACTGCGGTGCCCAGCCTAACGCCTGCTTGATACGGTCGTTCCGAACCTTCTTGCTTTCCGCGTAAAAGCTGCGGGCCATGGGGGTCATATCGGCCTGATCAAAGGAGATCGCGGGGGGCACGGGCAGGCCAAGCAGCTCTGCCGCGTGGGCGATCACGTCTTGCGGTGGCGCGGGGTCATCGTCGCACAGATTATAGACCGCGCCCGGGTCGGGCCGCTGCAAGGACAGCTCAAGCGCTTGGGCAATATCCTCGACATGGATACGAGAGAAGACCTGCCCCGGCTTGATGATCCGCCGCGCCGTTCCGGCCCGCACCTTGGCAAAGGGGCCGCGTCCGGGGCCATAGATCCCTGCGAGGCGAAAGATATGCAGCGGCAGATCGGGGATCGCCTGCCACCGTGCCTCTGCCGTGACACGGGCGCGTCCGCGTTTGGTCGATGGCGTCAGCGGCGTGTCCTCGTCCACCCAATCGCCGTCGTGGTCGCCGTAAACCCCTGTTGTCGACAGGTAGCCGACCCACCGCAGATCGGGCGCGGCGCGNNTGACNGCATCCTCGACCGCATTCAANACCGGATCGCCTGCGCTGTCCGGNCCNGCCGAGACGAGCACATTGGGAAACTGCGCGATCAACGCCCCCAGATCGGCCCCCGGCCAGACGACGGGTTCAACGCCTGTGTCCGCGATGGCATCTGCCTTGTCGGGACTGCGCGTGGTGCCGACGATGCGCCAGCCCTGCGGCACCAGCCGTGCGGCAAGGGCGCGCGCGCTAAAGCCATGCCCGATCGACAGCAGCGTTTTCTCCATGAGGCGTCCTTTCTATGTGGTGGGGGTCCGGGGCAAGGCGATCCGCTGCCCCTCGGGGACCAATGCATTCATCTGCGCGATATGTTCCGGCAGGCATTTGGTCAGGAAGTCATAGGTTTTGACCACATGNGCCCGCGCCGCCGGNCCCAGATGCGCATAGGCCGCCGGATTGCCCANNACNTCCGCCACCTGATCGCCCAGCGCATCGGGATCGAAGAAATCGCACAGCAGACCGGTTTCGCCATGGGTAATCGCCTCGCGCACGGGGGCCNCGTCAGAGCCGACAATCGTCGCGCCCATCGCCATCGCCTCGAGCAGGGACCACGACAGCACAAATGGCATCGTCAGATAAAGGTGGCAGCGGCTGATCTGTATCACCTTCTGGTAATCCTCGTAGGACAGCTTGCCCAGAAAATGCACCCGCGACCAATCGACGTGCTTGCCCACCTCTGCCTCCATCTCGGCGCGGAGGCCCCCGGGGTGTTTGCTTTTGCCGCCATAAGAGGTGTCGTTGCCCCCTACCACCAACACCCGCGCATNGGGGCGTTGCTTCAGNATGCGTGGCAATGCGCGCATAAACACATGAAAGCCCCGCGTGCGTTCAAGGTTGCGNGACACAAAGGTCAGCACCTCGTCATCCTTGGTCAGGGCGCGATCCATCCGCCCCAGTTTGAGCGTCACCGCCGGATCGGGGCGCAGCTGGTCTGTGCGTATCCCGTCGTGACANACATANAGCTTGCGNTGAAAGCTTTGCGGAAAACGGTCGCGCTGCCAGTAGGTCGGNCTGAGCCCGACATCGACGGTTTCGATATTGGCCAGCGGCACGGCATTGCGCGCGTGCAACAGAAAGGGGGTATTCTCGGTCACGGGGTCTTCGGGGTCGAACCCCACAGGGCCGCCGGTATCGCTGTAGTAATACTCGAAGAAGCCGATGATCGGGACATCGGGCCAGATCTGCTTGAAAAACGTCAGCTCCCCCCAGCCCACATGCCCCACCACGATATNGGGNTTGAACCCTTCGCGGGTCTCGATCTGTTTGGCCGCGCGGGCGGCCCCCAAGCCGTTGCCGGTAGATTCCTCCCAGTTCTTCGACAGCCCATAGGCAGTCTCTGCCGGTCTGTGATGCGCCTTGTAGACCCGTGTCTCGACGCCATCAAAACGGGGCGGATTTTTGCGTTGGGTCAGGAAATAGATCTGGTGTGTGCGTTGATCGGCCAGCCATTGCACCAGCTCGCGGTATTGGCCGGGCATATTCTGGTGCACAAACATGATCTTCATGGGGTCGCCTTATGTCCTNTCGGTTGCAGACAGTTAGCCCAGTCGGCACGGACAGTGCAAACGCCACGGCGCTGGACGGCTCTGGCTTGAACCTCGGGCGATCTTCGTGTCAACGTCAGGTATGAAAGAACACACATTCCCCTCGTGGCCCGATGTGGCCGATCAACTGGTCGCTGTTGCGGCAGGACGCAGNGCTGCGGATACGATTATCACCGGCGGTATCTGGGTCAACGTNCACACGCGCGAAACCCTGCCGGACCATGATATCGCGATCAAGGCGGGGCGCATTGCCTTTGTCGGGCCGGACGCCAGCCATTGCAAAGGCNACACGACCAAGGTGATCGAGGCNAAGGGCCGCTATATGATNCCCGGCCTGTGTGACGGGCATATGCACATCGAAAGCGGNATGCTGACGCCGGCGGAATTTGCCCGCGCNGTGATCCCCCATGGCACCACGTCGATGTTCACCGACCCGCATGAGATCGCCAATGTGCTGGGGCTGGAAGGCGTGCGCATGATGCATGACGAAGCCCTGATGCAGCCGGTGAACATCTTCACCCAGATGCCGTCCTGTGCGCCATCCGCCCCCGGTCTGGAAACCACCGGCTTTGAAATCACGGCAGAGGATGTCGCCGAGGCCATGCACTGGCCCGGTATCATCGGTCTGGGCGAGATGATGAACTTCCCCGGTGTGACCGCGGGCGACCCCAAGATGCTGGCCGAGATTGCCGCAACGCAACGCGCGGGCAAGACCGTGGGCGGGCANTATGCCTCCCCCGATCTGGGGCCCGCNTTNGCGGCCTATGTGGCGGGCGGCCCTGCGGATGATCACGAGGGCACCTGCGAGGCGGATGCCATTGCGCGGATGCGTCAGGGGATGCGGTCGATGATCCGGCTGGGGTCCGCGTGGTATGACGTTGAAACNCAGATCACCGCGATCACCGAAAAAGGNNTGGATTCGCGCAANATGATCCTGTGCACCGATGACTGCCATTCCGGCACCTTGGTGAATGACGGTCATATGAACCGCGTGGTGCGCCATGCCATCGACTGCGGCTGCGACCCTTTGGTCGCGCTGCAAATGGCGACGATCAACACCGCGACCCACTTTGGGCTGGAACGCGAGATCGGGTCGCTGACGCCCGGGCGGCGGGCCGATGTGATCCTGACCTCTGACCTTAAGACGCTCCCCATCGAGACGGTGATCGCGCGGGGGCAGATCGTGGCNGAGGATGGCGCGTGTCTGGTAGACTGCCCGCATTACGATTGGCCGCCCCATGCGCGGCAGACCGTCAACATGGGCAAAGCCCTTGGCGCGGATGATTTCCAGATCACCGCACCTGCGGGGGCCAATGCCGTCACCGCGAATGTCATCGGCGTGGTCGAGAATCAGGCCCCCACCCGCGCGCTGAAATTCGAGCTGCCGGTGACCGAAGGGCGCGTGCAGTCCACGGGCGAAGTGTGCCAGATCGCNCTGGTCGAACGGCACCGCGGNACCGGCACTGTCGTCAACGCGCTGGTGTCTGGCTTTGGCTATCAGGGGCCGATGGCGATGGCGTCCACCGTGGCGCATGACAGTCACCACATGATCGTGGTGGGCACCGATACCGAGCATATGGCGATGGCCGCGAACCGNNTGCGCGAGGTTGGCGGCGGGATCACCATCTTCAAGGACGGGGCAGAGCTGGCCATGGTCGAGCTGCCGATCGCTGGCCTGATGTCCGACAACCCCGCCTCCGACGTCGCCGCCAAGACCGAAGCCATGATGCAGGCGATGCGCGACTGTGGCTGCACGCTGAACAACGCCTATATGCAGCATTCACTNNTNGCGCTTGTTGTCATTCCCGAATTGCGCATCTCTGACCTCGGCTTGGTTGATGTGCGCAGTTTTGAATTTATTCCTTTGTTAGAGCCTGTTTCATGACCAGAATCCTGACCCCAGACGCCCGCCCCGCCGAACAGTTCACCGATGCTGCTGCCGCCGTTGCNCGGCTGATAGAGNTATACAGCCAAGCGACAGGCTTCCTGAGCGCGCATTTCCAGAAGGCGATGGACAGCGCCGCCCCGGAAACGCGGATCAGAGCCTTCTACCCCGAGATCCGGTTTACCACCTCCAGCTATGCGCAGGTGGATTCACGGCTGTCGTTCGGCCATGTGTCGTCCCCCGGCACCTTCTCGGCCACGATCACGCGGCCGGAATTGTTCAAACATTACCTGACACAACAAATCCGTCTGCTGATCGAAAACCACGGCCAGCCCGTGACCATCGCGGTATCCGACACGCCGATCCCCGTGCATTTCGCGGTCAGCAATGACGACAGCGTGACGATCCCGCAGGAAGGTGCCGCGGATTTCACCCTGCGCGATGTGTTTGACGTGCCGGACCTGAGCACAACCAATGACGACATCGTNAACGGCACCTATCTGCCGCTGGACAACGTGCGCCCGCTGGCCCCCTTCACCGCGCAGCGCGTCGATTATTCGCTGGCACGGCTGACGCATTACACCGCAACCGATCCCGAACATTTCCAAAGCCACGTGCTGTTCACCAACTACCAGTTCTACGTCACCGAGTTCGAGGAATACGCCCGCGCTATGTTGCGTGACCCCGATAGCGGCTACACGTCCTTCGTCTCTACCGGCAATGTCGAGATTTCGGACGGCGACGCGCCGCTGCCTGCGTCGGTCAAGACTCCGCAGATGCCGACCTACCACCTCAAGCGCGCGAACGGGTCCGGGATCACGCTGGTCAACATCGGCGTCGGTCCGTCCAACGCGAAAACCGCGACCGACCACATCGCCGTGCTGCGGCCCCATGCGTGGCTGATGGTCGGCCACTGTGCCGGTTTGCGCAACACACAGGCGCTTGGNGATTTCGTGCTGGCGCATGGCTATCTGCGCGAGGANCACGTGCTGGACGACGACCTGCCGGTCTGGGTTCCGATCCCCGCGCTGGCCGAGATCCAGATCGCGCTGGAGGACGCCGTTGAACAGGTCACCCAGCTTGAAGGCTACGAGTTGAAGCGGATCATGCGCACGGGCACTGTTGCCACCATCGACAACCGCAACTGGGAATTGCGCGATCAATCCGGTCCGGTGCANCGGCTCAGCCAGTCGCGCGCCGTGGCGCTGGATATGGAAAGCGCAACGATTGCGGCCAACGGCTACCGCTTCCGGGTGCCTTACGGCACGCTTCTATGCGTGTCGGACAAACCCCTGCATGGTGAATTGAAGCTGCCCGGTATGGCGTCCGATTTCTACAAAACGCAGGTCGCACGACACTTGATGATCGGTATTCGCGCGATGGAACAGCTGCGCGATATGCCGCTAGAGCGGTTGCATAGCCGAAAATTGCGCTCGTTTGACGAAACTGCCTTTCTCTAAAGGCCGAAATCGGCTGAAAATGGCATGTTTTCGCGGTTTCTTGCGACCTATTCGTTGTGTTCAGCCACAACATACCGTTACATTCTGCGCGTGAGGCCCTAATCCGGGCGGACGAAGGAGAAAAACAAGATGGCAACTAAACCAATGACAAAAACCCAGCTCGTCGCGGCTTTGGCTGAGGAAATGGGCGAAGACAAGAAAACAGCAAGCGCGGCACTGGACGCGGTTTGCGCGTTGATCACCAAAGAAGTCTCCGGCGGTGGCGCTGTGACACTCCCCGGCATTGGCAAAATCTACTGCCGCGAACGCCCCGAGCGTATGGTGCGCAACCCTGCCACCGGCGAACAGTTCAAGAAAGACGCGGACAAGGTTGTTAAGATGACCATCGCGAAAGCGCTGAAAGACAGCGTTAACGAATAAGACTGATCACAGTCTGTTCTGACAAAGGGTCGCCCACGGGCGGCCCTTTGCGTTTGGCGCAGGTCTNCGTTGCGCTGAATGCGCTTGCCCCTGTCGGGCAACTGCGGAAGTCTCCGCCCACTGGAAAACCTGAAAGGCCCCCTCATGGATATACGTGCAATTCTCATGGGGCTGGCCTTCGCCGTCATGTGGTCCTCTGCCTTTACATCGGCACGGATTATCGTCGCGGATGCGTCCCCCTTGATGGCTTTGTCGGCGCGGTATCTGATCTCTGGCCTGATCGGCGTGGGGGTCGCGCTGGCGCTTGGNCAGACGTGGCGGCTGACGCNNGCGCAATGGCGNGCNACGATCATTTTCGGCGTGCTGCAAAACGCGGTCTATCTGGGGATGAACTTTGTCGCGATGCAGACCGTACAGGCGTCACTGGCGGCGATCATCGCCTCGACCATGCCGTTGCTGGTCGGTCTGGCGACATGGCTGTTTCTGGGGGAAAAGCTCAAGCCGTTGGGCATTGNAGGGCTGATCGCNGGTGTGATCGGGGTGGCCATCATTATGGGNGCAAGGATCAGCGGCGGCGTCGATCTGACNGGGCTGCTGCTNTGCGGCGTCGGTGTGGTCGCGCTNTCNGCGGCGACCCTGCTGGTGCGCGGTGCGACCTCTGGCGGGAACTTCCTGATGGTGGTGGGCTTGCAGATGCTTGTNGGCTGCGTGGCGCTGTCGATTGCGACCTTGCTGTTCGAGACGCCGCACATCAGCCCAAGCTGGCCGCTGGCGCTGGCGTTCCTTTATACCTGTCTNGTGCCGGGGCTGCTGGCGACGGTGGTNTGGTTCTGGCTGGTCAACCGTATCGGAGCCACCCGCGCCGCGACCTTCCATTTCCTCAACCCGTTTTTCGGGGTGGCGATTGCCTGGCTGTTGCTGGGNGAACCGCTGGGGGTTCAGGATATCATCGGNGTCGCCGTGATTGCCNTGGGTATTCTTGCGGTTCAGGTCTCGCGGCAGCGCAGGNCCTGACCNGCAAGCCAAGGGGTTGGNCGANAGGCGGGCGGTCACAGATNGGTGCGTCGNTGCATTACCCCTTTGAAAAACCCGCGCAGGCCCCATTTAATGTATCAAACCGCAAAGGAGCCTCGCATGCCGACCTATGAAAAGACCGACGCCGCCATTAACGCTCTGTCCCCCGAAGAATTCCGTGTCACCCAGCAGAACGGCACCGAACGGCCGGGCACGGGCAAGCTGCTCGATAACAAAGAGCCAGGCATCTACGTAGACATCGTNTCTGGCGAGCCGCTGTTCGCGTCCTCGGACAAATANGANTCCGGCTGCGGCTGGCCGAGCTTTACCAAACCCATCGAACCGGCCCATGTCGCCGAACTGCGTGACGCGTCGCTGGGGATGATCCGCACCGAGGTGCGCAGCGCCCATGGGGACAGCCATCTGGGCCACGTNTTCCCCGANGGTCCNGCGGATCGTGGCGGGCTGCGCTATTGCATCAATTCCGCCTCNTTGCGCTTNATTCATCGTGACGACATGCAAGACGCAGGCTATGGCGATTATATCAACCAAGTGGAGGATGTAGCATGAGCGAACAACGCGCAGTACTGGCCGGAGGATGCTTTTGGGGCATGCAGGACCTGATCCGCAAACGCGAGGGGGTTCTATCGACCCGCGTGGGCTATTCGGGCGGCGATGTGCCCAATGCCACCTACCGCGACCACGGCACCCATGCCGAGGCGATCGAGGTGATGTTTGACGACGACGTCATCAGCTATCGTGACCTGCTGGAGCTGTTTTTCCAGATCCACGACCCGACAACGCTGAACCGTCAGGGCAATGANCGCGGGCTGAGCTATCGTTCGGCGATCTACTATGTCGACGANGACCAGAAAGCCACGGCGCTGGACACGATTGCCGATGTNGANGCATCGGGCATCTGGCCNGGCAAAGTCGTGACAGAGGTAGAACCCGTCAGCGATTTCTGGGAAGCAGAGCCCGAGCATCAGGATTATCTGGAGCGTATTCCAAACGGCTATACCTGCCACTTCCCGCGCCCCGATTGGGTCCTGCCCAAACGCGCGGCAGCNGAATAAACGCAAAACGGCGCAGCCCCTTCGGGTTTGNGCCGTTTTCTTTTGGGCGGCGTCAGGCCGATGCGACCCTTGGCCTGCCTGTCGCTTCGACCGTCAGCAGCGCTTCGATAAAGACCTTGCGNCTTTCGACCTCNGCGTGGCGGATGTCGCGNTGCACGTCGATCTGCACATCGACCACCCCCGCCGCCCGCGCCGCCGCCTCTGCCTTGTCGCGCAGGGTTNCCTCAAGCGCGCCCAGCGCNTNNGNCTGATCCGTGAAATCCTGCGGNCCGNCGGCCAGATACACCCTGAACCGCCCCTCTGCNGGCGAGGTCACCGTGCCGCTTTCNCGCATNGTCACNCGCCCNACNACCGCACCNATGGCATTGGCCACTGCGGCGTGTTCGGGCAGGATCATCTGCGTNCCNAGCCGTTCCCCCACCGCCGGATAATAGGCCGCGGCAGAGGCCCCCAGCCCGATCACCGGCANGTTCAACGCCGCCTCGATCCGCACAAGCCCCGCGTGCCCGCGCAACCCGCGCTGCAANAGCTCGTGGCGGGCCAGCGTTTCGGGTTCTGTATCAAAGGCNGGCTCTTCTTCCGCCAGCGCCGCTTCCAGCATGGCCAGCGCGGTCTGTTCGGTCAGTTGATCCACNATGATCTGNGCCATAGCGNCGGGATCAGGGGCCAGCATCTGCCCCGCGCCNGTGCGTCGCCGTCCAAACAACCGCAGCGCCTTGCCTGCGGCCTCTGCGTCCCACGNCGCNACCCGTCCCAGCACATGGCTTGCGTCCGATGGCGTAACGCCGGCCAGCTGNANCAAGCCACGCTCTACCAGACGTTTCAGCGCGCCTGTCTCTATNCGTGCGCGCAGGANGTCGGCCATCGGGTGCAGCCCGTCACCAATACGGTCCAGCAGCATTTGTTCACGCGCCGAGATCCCCTCGCGCGGTTGACCTGCCACGGCACGCACAAAGCGNNCGTCATATTCGCCGGGGGTGGTGCTGCGCAGCTGCGCATCAAGCGCGGCATGNACCACCTCGGNTGCCTCCGTCGCGATGAGGGCAATGGGCAAGACCCGCTTGGGCCCCAGCGTCACACCCCCCTGCAAGCCTTCGGTCAGGAAATGCACCTCGCTGTCGCCCCCCAGACCAGTGGTGCGCATGGCAACGGCCTCTACCATCGTGCGGTAGCTGCCGACGCGGGCCCCTGCGGGATCGATCGCGGGCCGGCCATCGCGTAACAGGGCCACATCGGTGGTGGTGCCGCCAATATCGCTGACCAACGCACGCGCCGCACCGGTCATCCACCGCGCCCCCACGATCGATGCCGCAGGTCCGCTGAGGATCGTTTCAATCGGCCGTTCCCGTGCCTGCGCGGCAGAGATCAGCGCCCCGTCCCCCCGCACCACCATCAGCGGGGCNGTGANGCCAATGTCGGTCAANACATCCTCGGCCCGCCCGATCAACCGGTCGATCATCCCGATCAGCCGCGCGTTCAGCACCGCNGTCAGCGCCCGTTTCGGCCCGTTGAGCTTGGCCGANAGCTGATGCGAGGCCGACACGGGCCGCCCCGTCACCTGCGTCACCAANGCGGCGACGCGTTGTTCATGGGCGGGGTTGCGCGTGGCGAACTGNCTGGCGACNGCAAAACCGCTGACCTGTTCACGCTGCTCGGTCAAAAAGGAGATCAGCGCGGCTTCGTCCAGCGGGGCACGCTCTGCGCCNGCGTGGTCATGCCCCCCGCCAAGGATCAGATANGGGTCACCGTTCAGCGCCCCTGCCAGCCCGTGCGTNTCAAGATCCCGTTCCTTGAAGCCGACATAGATCAACGCGACGCGCCCGCCCTGCCCTTCGACCAGCGCATTGGTTGCCAGCGTGGTCGACAGCGACGCCATCGCCACCTGACCCGCTGAAACATCNGCCGCCGCCAGCACGCGGCGCACGGCCTGCCCCACACCAAGGGCCAGATCGGCGCGGGTGGTCAGCGCCTTGGCCGATGCGATCACCGTGGTTTCATCGCGGATCAGCACCGCATCCGTATAGGTGCCGCCCGTATCGACCCCAAGCAAAAGCGCCATTCAACTATCCTTGCACCGTTTTCCTAGGGTTTACCTGTTCCGGCGCAGCGGTCCAGCCCTGTCAGCCNTGGTTTTCGCGCAGACGGGCCACGGCCCATTGCGCCGCGTCGGCGACAGTCGCGTCNGGATCGTCCAACAGNCCCTGNGCCACAGGGGTCAGNCGCGCCTGACCGGANTTNNCNATGGCATAAAGCACATTGCGAATGAACCGGTTGCGCCCGATCCGCTTGATCGGAGACCCGCTGAACCGCAGACGAAANGCCGCATCATCNANCGTCGCCANCTCTGCCAGATCGGGGGCTCCGACACCGCCGTGATAGCGCAAATCGCTCGCCGCGACGGCGAATTTGTTCCACGGGCAGGCGGCAAGGCAATCNTCACAGCCGTAGATGCGGTTGCCCATCTTGCTGCGCAGCTCTAGGTCGACCGGCCCGTTGTGTTCGATNGTCAGATANGAAATGCAGCGCCGCGCATCCAGCTGNTAGGGCGCGGGGAAGGCATTGGTCGGGCANGCCGTGAGGCAGGACCGGCACGACCCGCAGTGATCCACCTCTGCCGTGTCGGGGGTGAAATCCAACGTGGTGAAAATCGCGCCCAGAAAGGCCCAGTTCCCCCAGTCGCGGCTTAGCAGATTGGTGTGCTTGCCCTGCCAGCCCAGCCCCGCCGCCTGCCCGAGCGCCTTTTCCGGCACGGGGGCCGTGNCGACAAAGACTTTCACCTCGCAGGGTTCCTGCGCCACCAGCCAACGCGCCACCCGCTTNAGCCGTTTCTTNACGATGTCGTGGTANTCNCGCCCCTGCGCATAGACNGACACNCCCGCCTTGTCGGGGTGGTTCAGCACCTCGGTCGGGTCGTATTCGGGGGTGTAGCTTTCGGCCANCATGATCACCGACCGCGCCTCGGGCCAAAGGGCGGCAGGGTTGCCGCGCCACGCCATACGGTCGGCCATCCACGCCATCTGCCCATGATAGCCTGCATCGACGAAAGCCTGCAGCCGTTCGGGCACATCAGGCACCGCGTCGGGGCGGCAGATCCGGCANGAGACAAAGCCTTCGTCCAGNGCCTGCGNCACCAACCGGCCCCGCAGGGNGTCCGTATCGGCAGCCGGTGTCACAGACATCGGGCGCGGCGTGGATCAGAAATCAAGGTCATTGTAATGCTTCGGCGGCGGGAAACCCGGCACCTGATCGGCCAGCAACGACCGGAACGCGGGGCGGGACTTGATCTTGGCGTACCAGTCCTTNACCACNTCGGACCGGTTCCAGTCCACATCCGAGATATAATCGAGCGAGGACAGATGCGCCGCCGCCGCGAAATCGGCCAGCGTCATCACGTCGCCTGCCAGCCAGCGCCGGTGGTCCAGCAGCCATGCCATATAGTCGATGTGATACTTGATCGCCTTGGCCCCGTCCTTGACNTTGCGGCTGTCNGGNAANCCCTGCTTCATCACCTTTTTGTTGACCCGTTCNTANAGCAGCTTCGAGGTNACCTCGTCGTGGAACTTGTCGTCGAACCAGCTGACCAGACGACGCACTTCAAGCCGCTGGACCGGATCAGAGGGCATCAGCGACGGTTCGGGGCGGGTCTCTTCGATATATTCGCAGATCGCGGCGCTTTCGGACATGATGATNCCGTCAAGCTGCAACACGGGCACCTTGCCCGCCGGATTGCGACGCATGAAATCTGGGTCTTGCTCCCAATACCGCTCTTCGACGCGTTCAACCTCGATCTTCTTTTCNGCGAGGCTCAGCCGGACTTTGCGGCAGAACGGCGAAAGCGGGACGTGAAACAGGCGAGCCATAAGGGGTTCCGGTACTAACAAACAGGGGTTTCATCCTCATGCCCGTCTTGGTTGGGTTTTTCAACTCTCGAAACAGGCTGCCCGTCCGTCCTTGCTGATTGTCGCCGCACCATCGCGGATCTGGGCACTGCGCTTGCGCACCGCGGCAGAGGGGCGCGCGGCCGAACGGGTTTTCGGCGACGGCAGGATCGCGGCCAGCCGCGCCGCTTGGGTTGCGGTCAGCTTGGCGGGAATCACCCCAAAGTAATGTTGCGCCGCGGCGTCGACACCAAAGATGCCTTCNTCGAACTCGGCCACATTCAGATAGACCTCGATGATGCGCCGCTTGGTCCAGACGGTTTCAACCAGCGGCGTGATCCCGGCCTCAAGCGCTTTGCGCAACCATGTGCGGCCATGCCAGAGATAGACGTTCTTGACCGTCTGCTGCGACAGGGTGGATGCCCCGCGGTTTGANCCTTCGGCGATGGCGCGTTTGATCGCGGCCAGATCAAAGCCCCAGTGNTCGCAGAAATTCGCATCTTCCGCCGCCACGACAGACCGCGCCATGACAGGGGCCANGTCTTCCAGCGCGACCCATTGCTGGTCCACGCCCCCCAGCCTGCGGCCTTCGCTGAACATATAGGGGGTCGTCGGCGGGTTGATCACCGCGAACAGCAACACCAGGGCGATCAACAGGCCAAGCACGGCGAGCACCANCTTGAACGCGCCCCGAACCACACGCCGCTTGAGCGACCGCAGCTGCGCGGCAGGGGACGGGGTCTTGGACTTGGCTTTGCCCTTGGATTTGGAGGATGCGCGTTTTGCCATAGCCATCAGCTATATCGTGGCAATGGCTTATTGTGAACGGGCACTGCGGGCGGAAATCCCTTTTGCAAGATAGGCCCCGATCAGCGCAGAGGCCTTGGGNGACGGGTGGGTGTTATCGCTGGCAAACAGGCTGGGATCCTGACGGTCGATGACGGNTTCTGAATCAAGGAATGTCACCCCCGGGGTTTGTGCCGCAAACCGCGCGATACGGCGTTCCAGCAGCACCAGATCATCGCGACAGCCTTCGAATGACCCTTTGCCNTTGCCNGCGTAATACCCCATCCACATCACCTGCGCGCCCGTGCTGCGCAAACNCGNCAGGAAGGCGGGGATTTCCCCAGTGGCGGCATCNGCNGCGATCAGCGTGTCGACNACAGGCGTGCAGGCCGCGCATTTGCAGTCGTTGANCCCCAGATCATTGGCCCCGCCGTTCACCACGATCCAGTTCCACCGCCCGCCGGGGTACTGATCCTGAATATCGAAACCGACAGCGGATAAAAGCGTGCTGTCATTGCTGAACTGTGCACCGGGGACGGCCTTGCTGACCACNTNGCGNCCNAGGCTNGCTGCCATCGCATCGGGGATCGCCTGATCGCTTGATCCGTTCCACGCCATGACGGAATCGCCAATCACCAGAATATCGCCGCCGCCCTTGGGCGCAGCATCNGTACAGGCCGCAAGCGCGAGCCCCACCAGCAAAAGCGCCATCAGCCGGACGCGAGAGGTAAGTGTTNTGATCATCCCGTAACTATAGGCCGGTTGCGGCCCCGGTAAAGCGTGGGCGACGCACAAAAGAAATCGGGCGCGAGGTTNCCCCCGCGCCCGATCTATCCGTTTTGCTTACTCCGCCGGGATCGCGTGTTCTTCGACGCTCAGCGGGGCGGGCAGATGGACCAGCATCTCTTTGGGGCAGATCTGCAGGAAGTTATCCTTTTCAATGTCCCAGTGCTGCAGGATGTCTTCGGCCTTGCGGCTGTTGGTTTCCTGCAGGTGCCGTTCAATCAGACCCTTCAGCTGGTTTTCCCAATGCTCGACCGTGACAGGGCAGGTCACCAGCGTTTCGCGGTTCAGCATTTTGTCGGCCTTGCCATCGGGGTTGTAGAGATAGGCCATACCGCCCGTCATACCCGCGCCAAAGTTCGCGCCGATCTCGCCCAGGATCACGGCCACACCGCCGGTCATGTATTCACACCCGTTGCTGCCGCAGCCTTCGATCACCACATGCGCGCCCGAGTTCCGAACGCCGAAACGTTCACCGGCACGGCCNGCTGCGAACAAAAANCCCTTGGTCGCACCATAAAGCACCGTGTTNCCGATGATGGTGTTGTCAGAGGCGACGATGGTGCTGGCCATAGACGGNCGNACGACGATGGTGCCGCCCGACAGNCCCTTGCCGACATAGTCATTCGCATCGCCNGACACTTCAAGCTTGAGCCCCGGTGCCGCGAAGGCCCCCANCGACTGCCCTGCCGAACCGGTCAGCTTGACCGTCAGGTGATCGGGCTGCAGCTGGTTGTTCATGCCNAAGTTGCGGATGATGTGGCTTGAGACGCGGGTGCCCACGGTACGGTGCGTGTTCTGCACCGCATAGCTGAGCTGCATCTTCTCGCCATCNTCAAGGAAACGCGCGGCGTCGCGCACGATTTCAGAGTCCAGCGTGTCCAGCACAGCGTTGCGTGGCTTGTTGCGGTCATANACNATCTCTGCCGCGCCATCGACGGTGATCAGCAGCGGGTTGAGATCCAGATCGTCAAGATGCGCAGACCCACGGCTGACCTGNGCCANNAGNTCNGCACGGCCAATCACGTCATCCAGGCTACGCGCCCCGATGGAGGCGAGCAATTCGCGCACTTCGGTGGCGTAGAAGGTGATCAGGTTCACGACCTTATCCGCNTTGCCGGTGAACTTGCCACGCAGCGCTTCGTCTTGGGTGCAGACNCCGACGGGGCAGGTGTTCGACTGGCACTGACGCACCATGATACAACCCATNGCGATNAGCGCGGCNGTNCCGATNCCGTATTCCTCGGCTCCCATCATCGCGGCCATCACGATGTCACGCCCNGTGCGCAAACCNCCGTCGGTCCGCANGGTNACGCGGTCNCGCAGGTTGTTCATNGCCAGAACCTGATGCGCTTCGGTCAGGCCCATCTCCCACGGCAGACCCGCATATTTGATCGAGGTCGCAGGCGATGCGCCCGTGCCGCCATTGTGGCCCGAGATCAGAATGATATCCGCCTTGGCTTTCGCCACACCGGCCGCAATCGTGCCAACGCCCGAGGACGCCACCAGCTTCACGGTCACCTTNCAGCGCGGGTTGATCTGCTTGAGGTCATAGATCAGCTGCGCAAGGTCTTCGATNGANTANATATCGTGGTGCGGCGGGGGCGAGATCAGGGTCACGCCCTTGGTCGAATGGCGCAGACGGGCGATCAGGTCGGTGACCTTCATGCCCGGAAGCTGACCACCCTCGCCNGGCTTGGCCCCTTGNGCGACCTTGATTTCAAGCTCTTCACACTGGTTCAGGTATTCGGCAGTCACACCGAAACGNCCCGACGCCACCTGTTTGATCTTGGCCGACGGGTTATCACCGTTGGCCTCGGGCACGAAGTGCGCCGGATCTTCGCCNCCNTCGCCAGAGTCGGACTTGGCCCCGATGCGGTTCATCGCGACGTTCAGGGTCTTGTGTGCCTCGGGCGACAGCGCGCCAAGGGACATGCCCGGCGTCACGAAACGCTTGCGGATAGAGGTGATGGATTCGACCTCTTCGATGGGCACTGGAGCCCCCAGCGGCTTGATATCCAGCAGGTCGCGCAGATGGATCGGCGGGTTGCTTTGCATCTTGGCGCTATATTGCTTCCACATCTGGTAGGACGCTTTGTTGCAGGCCATTTGCAACATGTGCATCGACGATGCTTCCCATGCGTGGGTCTCGCCGGATTTGCGCGCCTTGTAGAAGCCGCCGATGGGCATGACGACGCCATCCCCCTGCCAACCACGGTCGTGGACCGCTTCGGCCTTGCGTTGGATACCGGTCACACCGATCCCGCTGATACGGCTGGTCATGCCGGGGAAGTATTCCGCGCACATCGCACGGCTCAGCCCTACGGCTTCGAAGTTCAGGCCGCCACGGTAGGAGGACATGACGCTGATGCCCATCTTCGCCATGATTTTCAGCAGGCCCTGATCAATCGCCTCGCGGTAGCGGGCCATTGCGGTGGTCAGNGNCATGTCCAGCAGACCACGCCCGATACGATCNGCCAGCGAATCCTCGGCANGNNANGCGTTCACCACGGTGGCACCACAGCCGATCAGNACGGCAAANTAATGCGGGTCCACACATTCGGCCGAGCGCACNTTGAGCGAGGTAAAGGTCCGCAGGCCCTTGCGGGTCAGCTGGCTGTGCACGGCAGATGTCGCAAGNATCATCGGCATCGCCACGCGGGTCGCATCGCTGAACTGGTCGGTCAGCACGATGTGACCAGCNCCNGAGCGCACGGCGTCTTCTGCCTCGTCCCGGATGCGGCGCAGGTTTTCGCTCAGGTTGTTGCCGCCCGGCTCGAACGTACAGTCGATGGTGACGGAATTCGCGTTGAATTCGGTCATCANCTGATCGAACTGCGCGTTCGCGAGGAACGGGCTGTCGAGCACGAGGATCTCGGTCTGGGCGCTGGATTCATCCAGCACGTTCTTGAGGTTCCCGAACCGCGTTTTCAGGCTCATGACGCGGAATTCGCGCAGGCTGTCGATGGGNGGGTTGGTGACCTGGCTGAAGTTCTGGCGGAAGAAGTGGCTGAGCGGGCGGTACTGGTTCGACAGAACCGCCGACGGGGTGTCATCGCCCATGGANGCCAAGGGCTCTTTCGCATCTTCGGCCATCGGTGCGAGGATCTGCTCGAGGTCTTCGATGGTATAGCCCGCTGCCACCTGACGGCGNCGCAGCTCATCGCCCGAGAACAGGGCCTTTTCCTCGACATCGCCAAGCGCTTTGTCCAGCTCGTTGATCTTGCCGACCCATTCACCAAAGGGACGCGACGCGGCAAGCTTGTCCTTGATCTCGGTGTCGCCGAACATCTTGCCTTCTTCGATGTCGACCGCCAGCAGCTGACCGGGGCCAAGCGCGCCTTTNCGCACGACATTCGCCTCGTCCTGCGGGACCATCCCCGCCTCGGAACCCGCGATCAGCATGCCGTCACCGGTGACGACGAAACGCATGGGGCGCAGGCCGTTCCGGTCAAGACCGGCGCAGACCCAGCGGCCATCGGTCATGGCCAGCGCTGCGGGACCATCCCAAGGCTCCATCACCGAGTTGCAATAGGAATACATGTCGCGCCATGCCTGAGGCAGCTCGACCGCCTGCTTTGACCAGCTTTCAGGCACCAGCATGGTTTTCGCCATCGGGGCCGAACGACCCGCGCGCACCAGGACTTCGAACACCGAATCCAGCGCGGCAGAGTCGGACGACCCCGCGGCGACGATCGGTTTGATATCTTCGGCCATGTCGCCAAAGGTGCCCGAGGCCATNCGGATCTCGTGGCTTTTCATCCAGTTGACGTTACCCTTGAGCGTGTTGATCTCGCCGTTNTGGGCCAGCATGCGGAAGGGCTGCGCCAGCCACCACTGCGGGAAGGTGTTGGTGGAATAGCGCTGGTGATAGATCGCAAACGCGGATTCAAAGCGTTCGTCCATCAGGTCGGGGTAGAAGTTGGCAACATCCTGCGCCAGCATCATGCCCTTGTAGATGATCGACCGGCAGGACATCGACGCGATGTAAAGCGTCGGCACCTGAGCCGCCAGCGCGGCTTTCTCGATGCGGCGACGGATGACGTAAAGNTCGCGCTCGAATGTTTCCTCGTCCACGCCCTTGGCGTTGGAAATCAGGATTTGTTCGATCTCGGGACGGGTCGCGTTGGCCTTTTCCCCCAGAACAGAGGTNTCNACGGGCACGTGGCGCCAGCCGTAGATATAGTAGCCCATCCGCAGCACTTCGGTTTCAACGATGGTCCGGCAGGTTTCCTGCGCGGCAAAGTTGGTGCGCGGCAGAAAGACCTGACCGATGGCGATCAATTCGCCTTCGCGGGGGCTGTGACCGGTGCGACGCACCTGATCNTAGAAAAAGTTGACGGGGATCTGCACGTGGATGCCCGCNCCGTCGCCGGTCTTGCCATCGGCATCCACCGCACCACGGTGCCAGATCGCCTTGAGCGCCTTGATCCCGTTTTCGACAACCGCGCGGCTGCTGGAGCCGTCGATGTTCACAACAAGACCCACCCCGCAGGATGAATGCTCTTCTTCTTCGGAATACAGACCGTTTTCTGCCATGAAGGCGCGTTTTGCTTCTTCGCGTGCTACCCAGGCGTCATCATATTTGGTCATTTGGAATCTCCTAAATCGGGCGCGCCCGAGGCGCGAAATATCAGTTGAAAGGGGCGCTTATTCGGCCGCGATGGCCACGCTGGCCCCCATCTTTTCAAGGATCGCCTGCGCACAGTCGCGCCCGTCCTTGATGGCCCAGACCACCAGCGACGCACCGCGCACGATATCGCCCACGGCATAGACGCCATCCAGCTCGGTCGCGCCNGTGATATAGTCGGCCTTGACCGTGCCCCAACGGTTGACCGGCAGCTCGGGCGTGTTCCACAGCGTGGGCAGGTCTTCGGGTTCAAAGCCAAGCGCCATGATCACAAGATCCGCCTCTTCGACATAATCGGCACCCTCGATCACCTCGGGGGCCTGACGACCCGAGACATCAGGCGCGCCAAGACGCATCTTTTGCACGACGACGCCGGTGACCGGATCACCGACGAACCCTTTGGGCGCGGACAGCCATTCGAAGACCACNCCNTCTTCCTCGGCATTTTGCACTTCGCGTTGCGAGCCGGGCATGTTGGCGCGGTCACGGCGGTACAGACATTTGACCGAGGTCGCCCCCTGACGGATCGANGTCCGTACACAGTCCATCGCGGTATCNCCGCCGCCGATCACGACGACACGCTTCCCTTCGGCATTGAAACGGCCGGAATCGAATTCCTCTACCTTGTCGCCAAAGCTTTTNCGGTTGCTCACGGTCAGGAAATCAATCGCGCGCTCAAGGCCAACGCCGCCCACGCCGGGGGCCTGAATGTCACGTGTTTTATAGACGCCCGTCGCGATGATCACGGCGTCATGCTTGGCGCGGATATCGGCAAAGCTGATGTCGACGCCCACATCGCAGTTCAATTCAAAGTTAACGCCACCTTCGGCCAGCTGGTCGTTGCGGCGCATGACCACATCTTTTTCCAGCTTNAAACCGGGGATGCCGTAGGTCAGCAAACCACCCGCGCGGTCATAGCGGTCATAGATGGTGACCTGCACACCCGCGCGGCGCAGCACGTCNGCNGCGGCCAGACCACCGGGNCCCGCGCCGATGATGCCAACGGATTCGGCGCGTTCGGTCTTGGGCTTGATCGGCTGCACCCAGCCATTTTCCCACGCGGTATCGGTGATGTATTTCTCNACCGANCCNATGGTCACNGTNCCGTGGCCNGANTGTTCNATCACACAGTTNCCTTCGCACAGACGGTCCTGCGGGCAGATNCGNCCGCANATNTCNGGGAANGTGTTGGTGGCCTGGCTGACCTCATAGGCCTCTTGCAGACGCCCTTCGGCGGTCAGGCGCAGCCAGTCAGGAATGTTATTGTGNAGCGGGCAATGGGTCTGGCAATAGGGAACGCCACATTGGCTACAGCGGCTGGACTGCTCCTGCGCTTTCTCATCCGCGTANTCCGCATAAATCTCTTTAAAGTCTTCACGACGCAGATTCGGCATCCGTTTTTCGGGCATATCCCGGGANACCGTTGTAAACTTGAGCATTGGCTGCTTTGCCATCTTGGATCTCTCCGCCTGAAACACGTTGCTGCCCCCTCATACACAGGCCCCAAACGATTATAAAGGCAGNATTGCTGACCTATATGCGGTTTATTTCATATCAGCNCCGATATTTCCGCAAATTTACCATATATTTATGTCCGATTCGGACCCAACAACGGGCTTCCCTTCCAGCCCGCCAAAGTTATATGCCTATGCCATCGCCAATGACCCAAAGGCCGCCCCCCTTATGACCCTGTTCCAACTGCTGCTTGTCGCAATCATTCAAGGTCTGACAGAGTTTCTCCCTGTCTCTTCCTCGGGTCATTTGATCCTGCTGCCAACGCTGACCGGCGGGCCGGATCAGGGGCTTGCGATTGATGTCGCGGTGCATGTGGGCACGCTTCTTGCGGTCGTGCTCTACTTCCGGTCNGAGGTCGCAGAAGCAACAATCGGGCTTGGTCGCCTGCTGCGCGGCAAGATGGACACCCCCGGCGCAAGGCTGGCCGCCCTGCTGATCCTCGCAACACTTCCGGTGCTGGTCGTCGGGCTGGCGTTCAAACTGCTGGGGATTGAGGAAATGCTCCGCTCTGTCGCGGTGATCGGCTGGACCATGCTGCTTTTCGGTATCGTGCTTTATTGGGCGGATCGCACGGGGCGCAGCGATCGGGATACTGGCGACTGGGATATCAAAGGTGCCGTCTGGATGGGTCTGGCGCAGGCGCTTGCGCTGATCCCCGGCACATCGCGGTCGGGCATCACCATCACCGCCGCCCGCAAACTGGGCTATGACCGCGCCAGTGCCGCAACGCTGTCCATGTTGATGTCGATTCCCACGATCCTCGCTTCTGGCGCGCTTTTGTCACTGGATGTGATCGGGCAAGCCGACGCCCAGCTCGCGCGCGACGCGTCGATCGCGGCGGGCTTCGCCTTCGTCGCCGCACTGTTGGCACTGTTCCTGATGATGCGCCTGCTGCGCAGCGTGAATTTCACCCCTTATGTGATCTACCGCATCCTGCTGGGGGCAGCGCTGTTGGTATACGCCTACAGCTAACGCAAAAGGCCCCGCCGTCGCCGGCAGGGCCTTTCCAAATTCGACATCGAAATCGTTAGGTCCGCAGGTTCTTCGCGGATTGCTTGATCTCGTCATACTGGCCCGAGGGGCGGAACCGCCACAGGTACTCGGGCAGGACGGAGCCCATGGACACGGGGCTGATCCCCAAAGCATCAAAGCCCTGCGCCCCCTCGCCCACGACATTATCATGCGCCAGGTTCTTGACCTGATCACGGGTCAGCGTGTTGTTCTTGACCAGGCCGAGCGTCACCGATTGCAACACATCAAGGCCAAAGGCGATCACCTTCGCCACGAAAGTCGGCAAGGCGACAACCATGCGGCGACGGTTCACCACGTCAAGCATACGCTGCATCAGGCCGCGAAAGCTTTCGACCTCGGGGCCACCCAATTCGTAAATACCGGCAGGGGCCTTGCCTGTCACCGCAAGCTCCGCCGCGTGGGCCACGTCATCTACATAGACGGGCTGGAACAGCGTATCCGCCCCCACAGCAGGGATCGCGGGGCTGATCCGCGTCATACCGGCGAAACGGTTAAAGAAGTCATCCTCGGGGCCGAACACGATCGAGGGGCGCAGGATAACAGCCTGCGGCATATGCTTGAGCACACCGGCCTCCCCCATCGCCTTGGTCTGGGCATATTCGCTATCCGCCTCGGCATCCGCCCCGATGGCAGAGATTTGCACCAAACGCGCGATCCCTTCGGCGGCGGCCAAGCGCGCAATGCGTTCTGCGCCGTCGGCCTGAATGGCGTCAAAGGTGTTTTTCCCCGCCTCGGCCAGAATACCGACGCAGTTCACCACCGCATCAGCGCCCTGCAGCGCATCGCGTACCGAAGCGTCATCACGGATGTTGCAAAAGACCGGTTCGACCTGGCCGACAGTGCCGTAGGTGCGCACAAACAGCGCCTCGTTCGGGCGACGCACCGCGACGCGCACCCGCCACCCCGCCAACGCCATGCGACGAACGATATACCGCCCCACAAACCCGGAGCCGCCGTAAACCGTGACCAGCTTTGCCATGATGATACCCCTGACCAGAAAATCTAGCGCTACAGATACATCCAGCCCCCCTCGGGAACAAGCAGCAATTCCGGCAGAGATCNCCTCGAAAGCCCGACCCACCGCACCAAACCTCGGTTTTCCGGATTTATTTTAACGCCGTTTCATTTTGTTGCGAGAATCCAATTGACACCCCCGCCCCACAACAATAAACGCTCCCTCACAACCCCCCTGTGCCCAGGTGGCGGAATGGTAGACGCGCTAGCTTCAGGTGCTAGTACTGGCAACGGTGTGGAGGTTCGAGTCCTCTCCTGGGCACCACTAAACCCCGATAAGACTTTGATCTATTTTGTTTTTTTGACATCAGTCAATTAGAGATCCACCCCGCAATCCACCCCACAGCCTCCTTTAGACGCGGCATATGCGCTCATTGTTGGGATTGCAGCTTGGAAATCGTTCAGCGAGTTAGTGTGTCATTACGTCCGCACCAGCACCTTCGCCATAGCTGACGCCGAGCATTCGCGCGCCGTGTGTCACACATCTGTCTTAGGCTGATGCGCCTAGCTAGCGACGCTAGCTAGGTTAAAACTGACCTCACGACCGCAACTGGGCTGATTAAGGGGGAATTAGCTAGGCTTTGGGTGCGCGGCAAGCCGCAACACTTCCAGCTTCAAGACCTTACGATTTCTAGGATATTCTCAATAGGATAGAGCATCTTGGGCTGACTGCCGCCTTCTGAGTATTCCTCGAACCCCAAGCTTTTATAAAAAGCGGTAGATTCACTATCGACCGACTGGAGGGTCAGTGCATAGAACCCAGCATGTTCTGAAATGCGCGCAACTTTTTCGAAGACTTCCATCAAAAGATAGCGACCAAGACCTTGCCGCTGATAGGTTTTGTCGACTGCTAAATAGCTAAGATGCACCGCGGGAAAAGCGATGTGGTTTTGAAGATGCCTTAGCTTGTCACGCGGGAGACTCGGCACAGTGTCCGAACCCAACTGCAAGGCAAAGTAACCAACGCAGTTGGGCGAACTATCAATTGTTGCCACGGTTACCCGCTGCTCCAATCGCGCTTCGGACTTTTTAGCACGATTCTTTAAAAACCGGTCGAGAGGAACTTGCCCGCAGTTAAACCGGTTTACGACACACTTAGAGTTGTACGGGTGAAGCCTCACGGCCTCCAGCCTGAACGGCTTGGTTTCGGCAGTTCTGAATAGCTTCATAGTTTCGGCGCATCTCTAAGATTTTTGCGTTTGGGCCACCGCTTTGATTCTTGACACGACGGACAAACTCAAAGGCCTCTCTTCGATTGCGAAACTTCAGCTTGCCATTTTTCCGCGCCTGGCCGTTCCAGAAGGCCATAAATCCGTCAATCACAGTCATCGGTTCGCCTCCTATCAGCTGACTTTACAGAAGTATTTATACCCCTATTGAGGTGATACTTAGGTTTTCACACCATTCTAGCAAGATTGGAAGAGTCAAATCTGCAACACTTCTCCGCTAGCCGAGCATGCTAGAAAATGAAGATTTAGTCTTTTCTGTAAGTACTTGCAGCTTCATTATTGTCGAAGAAAATCTTCTGACGGAAAAAATTAATTATGGAGAACTGGCCACCACCAAAGGTGGATCAGCGGGAAACGACCGTACATCAAACCACTTAAATCTTGTCCCGTCCGAGTTCCTCTGATCACCCATAACAATCTGGGCTTGGTTTGCGCTGTTTCTAATAAGCCCAGCGCGAAAAGCCCTCAAGTCGATCAGTGACCACGGTTCCAAGCATGACTGATCAGCGCTTGAATGGCCGTAAAACATCCAGTCGCCATTACCGTTCACGATTTTGGAAAGTTCGGTCTGTCTGCCAGACGCTACAGCCGAGCGTACGGTGAACTGATGGGGGTACCGGCGAGCATAGCCAGGACGACGCACACGGGCTGCTACGCGCATGTCACGGGCATCCAGCATCATTAGGTCCGTGGCTTCCATGTGGTCAAACGGATCTGGGGAGGTTTCCAAGAGGTGCCCGCCGATTAGCTGCTTTATTTCAGGCAAGAACCTGTCAGACCAGTTTCTGTTGGTGGCATAGCAGTTCATCTTTCACAGTCTCCATTGCGGCCCCCACCGCGATGCCCGCGCCTCGTGATTGAAGCGCGGGCGAAAGTGTATGGTTCAAATTTCAGGTTAGCTTTCGCGTGGCTTCGCAGCGACGTATTCGCTGCGCTTGCGCAGATAGTCAGCAACCGCTCGGCGTGCCTGAGTGTATTGCTCACTTTGAACGCCACCGGCGCTATCGATTTCGGCCCACTCAAGCATTGCTGCGGCGTCTTCGTGGGTAGACGGGTAGCTATTGGCAATCTCCACGCCAACGGCCTCAATCTCGCTTTCCAGCGCAGCGAACTCGCCAGCGTCGTCGTCACCTTCAATCTTGGCGATCCGACCTTTTAGAGCCTTCCAGTGGTCCAAGCGGCTGCCAACTGTTTTATCCGCATCAACGTAGACCTCACGAACTCCTGCCGCACGCTCAATCCTATCCAGATCATCAAATAGGCTTTCAGCAATACTGCCCATCACCCCGAAAAGTTCGGTGTAGCCCACCTTCTGCAAATCAACGGCAACTGTCGTATCGCTCGCTGCCATACCCACGCGGGCCAAAGAGTAGAGGCTATTGATCCCCGTTAGCAGGCGGCGGTCTGGAGTGTCTGGCAAATCGGCGTCTAAGATTGAACGTGTCATGCGTTGGCTCCCCGTTCAAAATTCGTGCTGTCCAGCGCACCGGCGAGGACGTCAGCGGCTTTCACGGATTGACCGCAGAGAGTGTAAATCGCGTTGTGCAGATGGCTGGATTCCGTTGTCTGATCGATCAAGATTTCCAGCCCTTGCAGCAACCCGTGCAGTACCGTGGCAGCATCCTGCATATCTTGGCGGGTTTGAGCTCTTTCGTGGTCATGATGTGTTCCTTTCATTGGGTTCTGGTGATTATGGCCCCCGCAGATCACCGGAGACGGGAGCGGGCTGAGGCATCCTGATCAGTGGACCTGTCGCGGTTTGATGCCGCTCCTTTGATAGCATCCACTGCAACAAAGGAGACTAACTATGGGACTGAAACGCACAGATGAATTCCGCGCTGATGCGGTGCGTATCGCGCTAACCAGTGGACTGACGCGCAAACAGGTGGCTGATGATCCATTGCCCGGCAGNGTATTGCGCAGCAATGTCCCGAGAGGGTGGGCGTCGGCATGTCGACGCTGAACAAATGGATCACTGCACATCGAGACACGGATGTGGTGTCAAAAGAGGATCTTAGCCTTGCCGAAGAGAATGACCGTTTGCGTCGTGAGAACCGCATTCTCAAGGAGGAGCGGGAAGTGTTAAAAAAGGCCACGGTGTTCTTTGCGAGCCAAAAGCCGTGAGGTTTAAGTTCATTGAAGAACACCGAACAACATTTTCCATCAATCTGATGTGCCGGGTTATGGCAGTCAGCCCGCGTGGTTTGCGGGCGCATCGTAGCCGTCCAGCCAGCCGCAGGCAGCGGTCTGATTTGGTCACGCTGGCCAATATCCACTGCCCGGCAGGGCATCACGCAG